>JAGPJJ010000047.1:0-2223 GCA_018054505.1 Prevotella sp. | reverse complement strand
ATGGACGAAGTTGCTGAACAGGGATTTGCTGCTCATTGGAAGTATAAAGATGGCGGAGAATATACTGAGGACGAAGGAGAACTAAACGATTGGTTGGGAACTATCAAAGAAATTCTTGATGATCCTCAGCCAGATGCTATGGACTTTCTCGACAGTATAAAGCTTAATCTGTTTGCTTCAGAGATATTCGTGTTCACTCCTAAAGGTGAAATCAAAACGATGCCTGCTGGATGTACGGCGCTTGACTTTGCGTTCCAGATTCATACGTTCCTAGGAAGTCATTGTATCGGAGCCAAAGTGAACCATAAACTTGTACCATTAAGCCATAAACTAAGCAGTGGCGACCAAGTAGAAATACTATCTAGTAAGTCGCAGCACGTGCAACCTTCATGGATAAATTTCGTTTACACAGCTAAGGCTAGAGCTAAGATACAGGCTATTTTGCGTCGTGACAACCGTGAAGTACAAAAAAATGGAGAGACTGTATTAAATACATGGCTCGCAAACAACAGTATGGAACTCACATCTTCTGTATTGGATAAGCTGTGCGATTTCCACGATGTTAAAAAGCCAGAAGACTTATTCCTTGCTCTCGGCGATAAAAAGATTATACTTGGAGAGAAAGATCTTGACGAACTACTTGGTAAAGTCAAGAAAGATAACACTACTTCTGGATGGCGTAGATACGTGCCATTCTTTCACGGAAAGAGAGATGATGAAGATAAAGACGATAAAAATAGTTTGAAAAATCTATTTATCGTAGGCAAAGATTTCAAGAAAAAGAAACCTGTTATCATCAGCGAAGATACAATTAACATGTTTATTTTCCCAGCTTGTTGTCACCCTATTCCTGGAGATGATATATTGGGATACATAGATAATAAAAATCATATCGAAATTCACAAGCGAGCATGTCCAGTTGCAAGCCGACTGAAGTCAAGCTACGGAAATCGTATTCTTGATGCGAAATGGGATATGCACAAATTGATGTATTTCGATGCCATTATTGAGATCAGAGGCATTGACCGTAAGGGAATGCTTCAGGACGTGGCCGAAGTGATATCTTCTCGCATGAATCTAAATATCCACAAGGTTACTATCAACAGTGATGAAGGCATCTTTGATGGTAGCATTGAGGTTAAAGTACACGACAGAGACGAAGTGAGAGACATCATGGAAAATCTTAGACGCATTGACGATTTGCAGGAAGTGATGCAGATTATGTAACGCGGTAACTAATACCAAGTCCATTTAACCATGAGGACTGATATATTATATTTGAGACTAAACAAACAAAACTATGAGAAAATCTATACTACTATTGGCTGCTATCTTAATGGTCATAAACATCAATGCTGCAAACAAGTATGACAATCCTGACACACTTTTCGTAGCACGTGACGGAACTGCAGAGTTTCGTAATATATCAGAAGCGATAGAGGTATGCCGTGCATTCATGGACTACCACAAAGTAATCTTTGTAAAAAAAGGTACTTACAAAGAGAAATTGATTATTCCTTCATGGCTAAACAATATAGAAATTTGCGGAGAAGACCGTGACAAGACCATCATTACGTATGATGATCACGCTAATATTATGAATCCAGAGACAGGCAAGCCAATGGGTACATTCCGCACATATACGTTGAAGATTGAAGGAAACGACATCAAACTGAAGAATATTACCATAGAAAACAATTCTGCACGACTTGGACAGGCGGTATCATTGCATACAGAAGGTGACCGACTGACATTCGTTAATTGCAATTTTCTAGGACATCAAGATACTATATTCACAGGCATAGCAGGCACTCGTTTGTATTTTGCTGACTGCTATATTGAGGGAACGACCGACTTTATCTTCGGTCCTGCTACTGCTTGGTTTGAACGATGCACGATTAAAAGTAAGGCTGATAGCTATGTCACAGCAGCTTCTACGCCAGCAGAACAGCCTTTTGGTTACATCTTCAACCATTGTAAACTTATTGCACAAGAAGGTGTAAATAAGGTTTATTTAGGTCGTCCATGGCGTCCATACGCATATACATTGTTTATGAACTGCGAATTAGGCAAACATATTCGACCAGAAGGATGGGAGAATTGGAAGAATCCAGACAATGAAAAGACAGCACGCTATTCTGAATACAACAACTCGGGCGAAGGAGCAAACAACTCAGGCAGAGTGAAATGGGCTCACCAACTATCAAAGAAAGAAGCTGCCAG
>JAGPJJ010000203.1 GCA_018054505.1 Prevotella sp. | reverse complement strand
ATATCCAAAAGTTCATTTACCTTTTGCGTTATTTCCATATTGAAATCAATAAGGAATTCCCATTTCTTTTCGAAGAATGGACGTATATCATCTTGATAATATTCAAAGAACGGGCTTTCACCATATGCAGAACACAATGCATTCCAATGAATATGGCGCCAATTGCCATGATCAGAAATGCGAATATCCTTCATGGGAGTCTTTGATATTTGCGCATCAGCTATTGTGGTCACAGGAATACTGAGTGATTGAAGACCATTCGTAGTCGGTATAACACACCGATTGCGATAGGTCTGCTTGATAAAATTATCATGCTGTTCTATAACACAATTCTCATATCTGTTCAGCTTCTGATACCATTGCACTGGACCAAAATAAGTAGAGCCAAGTAATACTGTTGTCAAAACGGAAGATTATATAATCGATATGCTTTGCCAATTATGCTGTGATAAGGTACAAGAATTTTGCCACTTCCCATATTAATAAGGTATTCATGACAAAACTTGCATCTACACTTTCGGCAACATACCATTGGTATAACAAATTTGTCTTTGCCGACAATGATAGTATCACCAGGCAAAGCTTCTATTCTGCCTATCAACTTTACACTGTCACCAAAGACTATTAAATCATTTTTCTTAAAATCAGTACGTGCGAATTTATTCACTATCACTCTATCACCATTCTTCAATAAAGAAGTTACAGGTACTTTATAGACAGTGAAGGCAAAGGCGCGCACCACTAATACGATTAAAAACGCAGCCAATATTGATATTGTCCATGTCAGGATTTGCCGCATATCAAACAGCCTTCCCGTTTGGGGGAAGGCATAAATAGATATTATTTAATATTATCAACAAAATTAAACAGACGACTCCATCTAATTCCACTGAATCCTGGATGATCAGGATTGTGACTCCACCATATAAATATAGGCTTTCCTACAATATGGTCCTCAGGAACAAATCCCCAATAACGAGAATCGGCACTGTTGTGACGATTATCTCCCATCATCCAATAATAATCCATCTTGAACATGTAGCTATGAGCTACTTTGCCATTAATATATATATTACCATTAACAACCTTTAGATCATTACCTTCATATACATGTATAGGACGCTCATAAATGGCAATGTTGTTCATATCAAGCTTAACAGTAGCACCCTTCTTTGGTATCCAAATAGGACCATAGTTGTCGCGTGTCCAACCAGTATATGCGTTTAATGGATATAAGTCACCAGACTGAGCATCGGTATTAAGACGAATACTCTTCACTAGATCCTTACGCTTAGATAAAACATTATATGCCTTCTTTGTCAGAGGAATAAAACCATATTGATTCAGACTGGTAACATCTTCTATTGATATTCCTAGCTGATCCATGAGTTGTTCTGGAAGAGGACTTCTTAGTTTAACATAATAAGAATACTGAACATTATCAGGTTCCTTATTTGCTTTACCGTTAAGGTATACAATTCTGTTTTTAATTTGCAAAGTCTGTCCAGGAAGTCCCACACAACGCTTTACATAGTTTTCACGTCTGTCTGTTGGACGTGTAATTATTTCACCATATTCTTGTTGATGACTCAATATATAGTTTCTACCAAGTGCATAAACCAATTCAAAATACTTGCGCTGCTGAATTTTGTTAAGTGATTTCAGTTGCGGCATAGTATGGCTCTGTTGATAAAGCTGTTCGCCTATACCATAAGACATTGCATAATAGTCTTGCTGTTGCCATTGATCAGAAGAACACAGAGTATCGCCAGCAGGATAGTTGAATACAACAATATCATTCAATTTAACATTACCCAAACCTTTAACGCGACGATAATCCCAATGAGGCCATTCAATATAACTTTTGGCATTTACTACTGGCAGTGTATGCTGAGTAAGAGGCATTGTGAGTGGAGTCTCTGGGATACGAGGTCCATAACTAACCTTGCTTACAAACAAATAGTCACCAGTGAGCAAACTCTTCTCCAAAGAAGATGAAGGAATGACAAAGTTCTGGAAAAAGAACAGATTAATGAAATATACAGCTACAAGAGCAAATACAAGTGCATCAACCCAGCTCATAAGGAAACGGGTTGGTCCCTCAGCGTCCTTCCACCATTGCCATCTTATTTTTTTTGCTATATATATGTCATATATAAATGGCACAACAACAAGTCCCCACCAGCTCTTAACCCAGAGCAGGAAAAGTAGGTAACAAACTAGAACCACCGTAAACTTAGTCCATTGCACCTTAGGATTAACCTTAGTTTTTTGCTTATCAATCATCGTTATTAGAAATTAAAAAGATCACTTGTAGTAAGTAATCCAGTATGTTCTTTTGTATATTCAGCTGCAAGAACAGCACCAAGTGCAAACCCCTTCCTGCTATGGGCATCATGAGTTATCGTAATTTTGTCAGCTTTGCTATCATAACTTATTGAGTGGATACCAGGCACCTCGTCACGGCGTATACTTGCAATAGCCATCTGATTGTCAGCAACATCATTGCTTCCTTCTTCAGTACCATCAGCATTATGTTGAAAGCCCTTCACCCATTCTGTTTTTCTATCAAGATTTTCTATCACTTCCTCAGCAAGAGTAATGGCTGTTCCTGATGGAGCATCCAACTTATGCACGTGATGAGTTTCCTCCATTTCAACGTCATACTGTGGAAAATTATTCATTATCTTAGCAAGATAACGATTTACAGCAGAGAAAATAGCTACACCAATTGAAAAGTTTGAAGCCCAAAAAAGAGTCTGCTTTCCATTTTTAGTAAGAGCCTCAACATCTGATTTATGGTCGTCCATCCAACCTGTGCTACCGCTTACAACTTTCACATTATGCTTGAAAGCCTTCAAATAGTTGCCATAAGCAGCTGTAGGATTAGTAAACTCTATAGCAACATCAGCACTGGCAAACTCTGGAGAATCAAAATCCTGAGCATTGTTGACATCAATCTTGCAAACAATTTCATGACCACGCTGAAGGGCTATTTCCTCTATCATGCGCCCCATCTTTCCGTAGCCTATTAAAGCTATTTTCATAATCTATATAAATTAGGAATATTCTAACTTGCAAAAATAATTCTTTATAGCCAAACTACAAAATATAAATTCCTATTTTAACGTTTATTCCAAAGATATAAACTGTCAAGCACTGATTATCAAGAGATTTGGTGATAACAACAATATGATTACATTACATTAAAAATATTTATATTAAA
>JAGPJJ010000202.1 GCA_018054505.1 Prevotella sp. | reverse complement strand
ATTTGTCCATTTTGAATATGGGTGCAAAGGTACCCAATTCAAATGTCGGACATACTTTTCTGAACCTAAAATGTTGTGCATGAGAATGATACAAAATAAATTAAGTAATTTTAGGAGACACTAGTGAACTGATTCCTTTCATTATTATTATTTGTATTATTTTTTTGATTAATCTTATCTTTTAGATGAATCATGTTCTAATAGTTTTCTAATTTCAGATAAGAACAATGTAATTGTATTTATGTGGAAGGAATATAAAAAGAATGTAAATTTGCAATTTAATAAGTATCGAATGATACTTGTTAATCTTTAATTTATTAACTTTGTAACTGTAACCCATTTTATAATGTATGGCAAAGATATTATTGGTAGAGGATGAGGTCAATATTGCCTCTTTTATAAAGCGTGGATTGATGGAACTTGGTCATGAGGTAACAGTGGCTCATGATGGAGAGGAGGGATGGAATATTGCTCGCTCTGATAGTTTCGACTTCTTGATTTTAGACATTATTATGCCTAAGATGAATGGTTTGGATATGTGTGCAAAATATCGTTCTTCTTATGGCTATAAAACTCCAGTTATAATGCTGACAGCTCTTGGAACTACTGATGATATTGTGAAGGGACTTAAAGCTGGAGCTGATGACTATCTTGTAAAACCTTTTAGTTTTACAGAACTTGAAGCGCGTATTGAAGCTTTGTTAAGACGTGCTTCTGATACTGGCATTAATTTAGAATTGCGTTGTGGTGACTTAGTTTTAAATAGTCGCAATCATAAAGCAACACGCAAAAATATGGACATAGACCTCACAGTGAAGGAATATAGATTGCTGGAGTATTTTATGTCTCATCAAAATGCAGCAATAAGCAGAATGACTTTGCTTAAAGAAGTTTGGGATAAAAATTTCGACACAAATACGAATGTAGTAGATGTTTATGTTAATTATCTTCGAACAAAAATTGATAAAGATTTTGAACAAAAACTTATTCACACTGTCGTTGGTGTAGGATATATTATGGCAGAATAAAGATAAATATAATGAAGATTGGTCACAAGATAGTGCTTTTTTATACTTGCCTTACATTTGGTATCGCAATGTTTGTTATTTTAATATTCTATGTGTTTACATCAAGATACGTAGATAGAGTATTTGCAGCCAATCTTCGTGACAAAGTGTATCTTTCAGCGCAACGGCATTTTAAAGCTGCCGAAATGGACTCTGACGATTATAAAATGCTTGAACGTAATTATAGAGAGCTGATACCACGTTCAAGAGAGTCTGTGATTAAAGTTAATGGGAATCAAAAAGCATTGCAGGATTCTCTTGATAAATATCTTACAGAAAATGAGCAAAGAACTATCTACAACGGTGAACCCGTGAATTTTTCTAAGGGCGTTTTAGATGGAGTTGCTTTGTATTATCCTGATAAGACAGGTAACTATGTTATCATTGTAGCTGCACACAACAAGTATGGCTATAAGATACAACAGCACACACTTTATCTTTCATTGATACTACTCTTGCTTAGCATCACCATTACAGTGCTAGTTGGTCAGCTTTATTCTGGAAGAATATTGAAACCTTTGAAATTAATATTAGAGCATCTAAAAAGCATTCGTGGCAATGATATGGATGTGCGGTTGGAAGAAACCGGAAATAAAGATGAACTTGATGCGCTAGTGCATAATCTCAATGATATGCTTGATCGTATTGCTGAGGCTTTCAGATCTGAGAAATCTTTTGTAAGTGCAGCTTCTCATGAACTCAGTAACCCGCTTACAGCCATACAAGGTGAGTGCGAAATTACTTTGATGAAAGAAAGAAATACGCAAGAGTATATGGAGTCACTGCAACGAATTTATTCTGAGAGTAAACGTGTGTCTTTGCTGATTAAGCACCTATTGTTTTTGTCACGTCATGATGATGATCTCACTCAGCAAGAGTCAACGGGGATTGATATGTCAGAATTCCTTTTGGGAATGGCGCAGTCTACTGAACGTGTAGTTTTCTCGGATTTAACAGAATCGAAGGCGCTTGTATTTGCGAATCCATATTTGTTACAGGTTGCATTCCGTAATTTCTTAAATAATGCCACTAAGTATTCTACAAAGAATATAGATTTGCGTTTAAAGCGTATTGGCGAAAAAGTTGTCATAGAGATTGAGGACTATGGTATTGGAATTCCAAAGTCTGAAGTTGAACATATATTCCAATCTTTTTTCCGTGCTACAAATACACGAGAGTATTCTGGATATGGAGTAGGGTTGGCTCTTTCTGCTAAAATTCTGAAGATATATAATGCCACGATAGATATAGCTACAGAGGTGAACGTTCATACCAAGTTTACGATTTCATTTGATGAATATACTGGCAGTAATCTGTTTTCGTAAAGCGAAGTTAATGTATTATTGATTTTTTGTTCAATATAGTCAATTACTTCAATTAAGGACCGCTGTATCTGATGAGAATTTTATCGAGTATGTTTAATGTTAGTATAGCAAAAACTCTCTATATAGTATGTACGTGCGTGCGCACGCTTGGAGTTTTTGAAAATTCCAAGCGTCTAAGTGTCAAATCCTTGATGTTCAATCATTTAGAATGTCTTTTCTCAAAAACAAACCGTCGTGCAAACTGTCATCAATCAGGCTGCAGTTCAAAATGCGCTATTTTTCATAATTGCTGAATTTTCTTATAAGAAATGCCCTTTTTTGAAGGTATAAAATCACCTCTGAATTTGCCCGATTTTGCGTTTCCATGTAGAAACGCATGAATTTACGTCATTTCCCTGACACTTACTTTTTTAGAAATAGAGCCCTAACAGTCTGATTCACAGCGATTAGACATTTCGACGCTTCCCATTTTAAAAACTCCTTGTAGGGAATTACCGATAAAGGCCAGCATGTTCTTTCCTGAAACAACATCCCGTTTTCAGTCAAATCCTTCGATATCCATCCCTGCCATTTGCGTTTCTATATAGAAACGTTTCCATTCCTACGATACAACGTCTGCGTTATATCGATGTAAAGTTTCCATTTCTACGATGTAAAGTTTGCGTTTCTATATAGAAATACATTCACGCCTTGAATAAAATGTCTTTAACGTGTCATAATAAATTCACCAGAATTGTTTCATGTTTTCGCATTTCATTATAGAAACAGAATCTCCTAACGTAGCTTGCCGTAGCTAAAATCCGCGAGTTAAAACCGTAAGTGCCTTAGCTACAGCTATTTAGCCCTGATGCGTAGCTACGTAGCTAAATAAAATGAAT
>JAGPJJ010000003.1 GCA_018054505.1 Prevotella sp. | reverse complement strand
GTGTATTTGCCTTTGCCTTTAGTGCACAATGCGATTAACAGACATCCCATTCTTTTGGGCTCGTCTGGGAAAGGTAAATCTGCTAAGGAATCAATTAATAGTAAGTCTTCATCAATATGACTACTTGCATGCAATTCCAAAGTTGACGCTATTGTTATTTCTTTAGCAATTGAACTCATTTTACAAAGGTAATGTAAAAAATAGAATTTAAAGCAATCTTTTATTTAAAATTAATGCATCAATACAACCAATTAGAGTGAAAATAAGTGTTTATTTCTATTCCTTCTACATTCTGTATTTGACTTTGTCTGAATTTTCTGTCACCGCATATTATAATATTATTGCAGTATTTGTCGGTGAATTTTCTGTAAGCTTGTTCGTCAATATCTCCGTTGCACGTGTATTTCAACCCATCGATATCTATTTTTCCGCCTTTTTTTGCTCCACGTAGCGTTATGCGCACGTAACCCTGAAAGGCAGAACCAAATTTATATTGAATTGAATCTTGGCTAATCCTGTGATATTTAGGATGTATTATTCTTGTGATGCGACGAGATTTGTAAAATGATGCGTAATCAAGAATAGATGTAGTTGCCTCATTGTTTTGTTGCTTTGCTCTAATCCAACAGGCTGGCTCGTATTCTGATGAATTCCAAACAGCATCATTAGACGGTGAAGTAAATTCTTCTTCACCGTCAGTTGTTAAAGATATGTTGGCTTTTCTGCAAATCCATTCGTCATTGGCATTATAAGAAAACTTTTCTCCGTCGGGCATAGTTCCACTATAGTTGAGAGAAATTTGTCGTGAATCTATGTGAGGATATGAAGGACTGTACCAAACTGCAATTGTATTGCTGTCGTTACGGAGAAATCGAGTCACATTAAATGATATACAGATTGGCTTGTCTCTGTCGTTGTATTCTCGGTATGGCAAACGTGTATCTGTAGATACATTATATCCGTTAACATAGAGTTCTATTTGGCCAGTCGTAGTAATATTAATGTTGGCTAGTGTAGGCCGTAGATCAGTAATATACGTCTGTCTAAACCAAATCTGAGATGTAGAGTCTACTTCTGGATATGATATCCATTTGGGCATAAAACTTTGCGCGTTTATGTTATAGAATATCATAGAAAGTAGACCGATCATTATTTCTCTCATTACTTTATATCCTCTTTTTCGTGCCTTTGCTTAATGTTATAGTCTTGACTTTGTTATTGTATATAACTTTAACTGTACCGCCAACAGCGCTGAATATTTCTGCATTGACAACCTTTCCGTTTTTCCATTCCATGTTGACCGTATAGCCACCTCTAGCTTTAAGTCCGTTTATTGAGCCTGATTTCCATGTTGCAGGGCAAGCCGGAAGAAGTTGTATCGTGTTACCGTCACTCTGCATAAGCATTTCACAAACACCAGCTGTTCCACCGAAGTTACCGTCAATCTGGAAAGGTGGATGTGCATCAAAGAGGTTTGGATATGTACCTCCGCTATGTCTACGGTCAGCACCCTTGTAGTTATCAGGAGTTACATAAGTTAAGAGTTTCTGGAATAGGTGATAAGCCATGTCTGGACGATGCAGGCGGGCCCACAAGTTTATTCTCCATCCTGTACTCCAACCTGTGGTCTTGTCTCCCTTTATTTCCAATGTACGTGTTGCTGCTTTTGCAAGTTCTGGCGTATTGGCAACTGTAATTTGATGTCCTGGATATAGACCAATAAGATGACTTTGGTGGCGATGTTGGAAATCATAATCGTCCCAATCGTAATACCACTCGTTAATGTCACCCATGTGTCCTATTGTGTATGGGTGTAGACGCTTGATTGTTGATGTTAGCGTGTCTTGGTATGTTTTGTCAATATTAAGGGCTTGTGCAGCCTTTAATGTGTTTGTTAGGAGCTCGCGTATAATAGCTAGGTCGGCAGTTCCTCCATAGCAAGTTGTGCCATGATATCCTTTGTCGTTTACATATTCATTTTCAGGACTTGTGCTTGGTGCGGTAATCAATTCTCCTTTCTTTTTTGGATTTTCTATTAGCCATTTCAGCATAAAGTCACTTGCCCCTTTCATAAGTGGGTAGGCAGTGTCATGAAGATATTTCTTATCTCGGTTGAAGTCATAGTGTTCCCAGAGTGTATTGACAAGCCATGCTCCACCCATATTCCAGTTACTCCATTCAGGACTTTCCTGTTTCTCGCCAACAGGGTTTGACATTGCCCAGATATCTGAGTTGTGACTTGAACACCAGCCTTGGTTTATTCCATAGTAGTGCTCTGCTGTATATTTGCCAGTTTTAGCCAACGATGAAATGAAACCGTCTAAAGGCATCACCATTTCTGATAGATTTGCTTCTTCTGCATGCCAATAGTTTTCTTCAAGGTTTATGTTTACAGTATAGTTTCCACGCCAAGGAGAGAACTTATGTGGAGTCCAAAGTCCTTGCAAGTTTGCTGGAACTGAAGGCGTACGCGAACTGCTGATTAGCAGATAACGACCATATTGAAAATACAATGTCTCCAGATATTTGTTGTTACCCCCCTTATCGGTATAGTCTTTTAGCTGTTGCTCTGTGGTTTTATTATTGTCGTATTTTGCTCCTGCAAGATTGAGAGTGAGTCTATCATAAAGCTTTCTGTAATCAGAAATATGGCGTTCGCGGAACTGCTGATATGTGTAGTTTACTGTATGCCAGATATCGTTAGTTGCGTTCTCGATATAGTTTGCACCATCATTTACAGGGTGTTTATCGAATCCGTTAAAACTGGTCTCGTTTACGAAATATAAAGTAGCTTCGTCTGCATTTACAATCTGTAATGTAGAGTCTGTCACTTCCAAGCTTCCGCCTTGATTGTTCACTTTGAGTATTGAGCAAAAATGTATGCTTTCTTTTGGATCACCAATAGCATTACCAAGCATCGTTATCTGTTTGTCAGAAGCCTTAACCTTGTGTGGTGTCTGTCCGGTAAGAAGAATTTCACAATTTATTGATGCCTTTTTGCTTGCACTTAGGTGTATCGCTATTAAGTTGTCGGGGTTACTTGCAAAGTATTCACGATAAAAATTTACGTCGCCACGAGTGTATCTTACCTTAGTTATAGCACTGTCTATATCTAGTTCACGATAATACTTTGACACGCTTCCCTTGGCATAGTCATTTATATTTAACGTAGAAAGTGGCTGATAATTCTCTGAATTATGTCCCTGTACAAGGTGTTGCAGTATATCTGCTTCTTTATAGTTTTCTTTGAATAATTCTTGGCGTATTAGTGGGATATACTTGTAGGCGTCATCGCCTTCATTATAATTAACAGGCTTGCCTGTCCACAAGGTAATATCGTTCAAATACAAAATGTCTTGGTCAGGATTGCCATATACCAATGCACCTAGTTTTCCGTTACCAATTGGCAACGACTCTTCGAAATATTGTGCCGGAGAGTTATACCATAATCTCATTGGCAATTGACCGGCATACACTGTTAGTGTTAGTGCCATTGCCAAAAACGTGAGTAAATACTTTTTCATTATCGTGATTATTAATAAAAATCCCCCTCCTGCAGGAGGAGAGGGATTCAAATATGTAATTTTTTGCTTTTATGCGTCAATATTTGCGTATGTAGCATTCTGCTCAATAAATTCGCGTCGTGGTTCAACATCGTCACCCATCAACATTGAGAAAATTTCGTCAGCTTCAGCAGCATTCTGGATTGTAACCTGTTTGAGAAGGCGTGATGTAGGATTCATTGTAGTTTCCCAAAGCTGATCAGGATTCATTTCACCCAAACCTTTGTAACGCTGTGTGTGCAAAGCCTTGTCATCTTCTTTTCCTTCAACATACTTGTCAATGAATGCCTGGCGCTGCTGCTCTGTATAGCAATATTCGCTGACTTTCTTGTAAGTACATTTGTAGAGTGGAGGAGTAGCAATGTAAAGGTGTCCATCCTCGATAACTTTAGGCATGAAACGATAGAACAGTGTCATGATAAGAGTGTCGATGTGAGAACCATCGACATCGGCATCGGTCATGATTATTATCTTGTCGTAACGAAGTTTATCTATATTAGCTTCACGGTCGTCTTCACCTTCAACTCCAAAACGAACTCCAATACTTTGGATAATGTTCATAACAGACTCGGCTTCGAAAACTCTGTGCCATTGAACTTTCTCAACATTAAGAATTTTACCACGAAGAGGAAGAATTGCTTGAGTGTAGCGGTCACGGCCTTGTTTTGCAGAACCACCGGCAGAATCACCCTCGACAAGGAATATTTCACATTCGTGTGGATCCTTATTAGAACAGTCGGCTAACTTACCTGGAAGTCCACCGCCACCCATAACGCTCTTACGCTGTACGCTTTCACGAGCTTTGCGAGCTGCAATACGTGCTGTGGCTGCAAGAACTACCTTCTCGCATATTTTCTTAGCCTCTACAGGGTGTTCTTCTAGATAGTTGGATAGAGCTTCTCCTACTGCTTGTTGAACAGCACCAGCAACTTCACTGTTTCCAAGTTTAGTCTTGGTCTGACCTTCGAATTGAGGTTCTGCAACTTTGATTGAAATAACAGCAGTAAGACCTTCACGGAAGTCTTCTCCTGCAATCTCTATCTTAGCCTTTTCAATCTGTTTTGATATAGCAGGATCTGAATCAGCATAATTTTTCAAAGTACGAGTGAGAGCTGCACGGAAACCTGTAAGGTGAGTACCGCCTTCAATCGTGTTGATATTATTTACGTAGCTATGTATATTCTCAGAGTAATCTGTGTTATACATTACAGCGACTTCGATAGGAACGCCTTGTTTTTCGGTCTTTAGGAAGATAACATCATCAAAAAGATGCTGACGATGACGGTCTACATAACGAACGAATTCTTTTAATCCATCTTTTGCGTGGAATACTTCCTGACGAATCTTTCCTTCTTCGTCTTTGCGAAGATCGGTGAGTGTAATTCTGATACCAGCATTAAGATATGAAAGTTCACGCATACGGCTCGCAACAAGATCCCACTTGAAAGTTGTTGTTGTGAATATTGTTGGGTCTGGCCAAAACTGTTGACGTGTACCACGCTTGTCGGTTTCGCCAACAACTTTAACAGGATAGAGAGGCTTTCCTTTTTCGTATTCCTGTTGATATATCTTTCCGTCACGGTAAACTTGTGAAAGCATGTGGTTTGAAAGTGCATTAACGCAACTTACACCAACTCCATGCAGACCACCGCTGACTTTATATGATCCTTTGTCAAATTTACCACCAGCATGCAGTACTGTCATAACGACTTCAAGTGCAGACTTGTGGAGCTTCTTGTGTTCATCAACTGGTATACCACGACCATTATCTTCAACGGAAACTGAACCGTCTTCGTTGATAGTAATCTCAACGTCTGTGCAATATCCAGCCATTGCCTCATCAATAGAGTTGTCAACCGTCTCATTAATGAGGTGGTGAAGACCTTTTTCACTGATATCGCCAATATACATTGCCGGGCGCTTGCGCACAGCTTCAAGACCCTCGAGAACCTGAATATTCGAGGCTGAATAACTTGCCTCGTTGTTTTGATTTTCTGCCATTTCTTTGATTAGTAATATTTAGTTGCAAAGATACTAAAAAATAGACATAATACGAAACTTTTATAGACTAAAATACTTAAAAAACAAGGACGTTTGTCGCAAAAAATGTGTATAGAAAATCTTTTTTGGCAAAGTTGATATGTGTAAACAAAATAAAGGTCGTAATTTCTTGTGAAATTACGACCTTTACTGAAAAACAAACTTAGTTATAATTAACCAAGCTTGCTAATATGCAGTGCTAAACCAGATTTGATGTTAGCAGCTTTATTTGCGTGAATAATGTTAGCCTTAGCCAACTTGTCCAACATCTTCTGTACAGTTGGGTACAGTTTCATTGCTTCATCCTTGTCAGAGAGTGCGCGAAGTTTACGAACTGCGTTACGCATAGTCTTTGCAAAATATTTATTGTGCAGAGTCTTTGTCTTTGTCTGACGGATTCTCTTTACTGATGATTTGTGATTTGCCATCTTAAATTATACTTTTTATTTTTACTTGTAGTCCCTAGCAGAGTCGAACTGCTCTTTAGAGAATGAAAATCTCTCGTCCTAACCGATAGACGAAGGGACCATGGCTTAAATTGCGGGTGCAAAGTTAGGCTTTTTTTTCTATTCCTCCAAATTTTTATAGGATTATTTTAAGATAAAGTGATTTTTTTTTCATTTTCCTGTTTTCTTTTTGTCTTTTCAGTCTTTTATATTAACTTTGAATACTAATGATCATCAAGAGTAGAGCTATAGTATTGCATTCGTTTAAATTCGGTGAAGACAAAATTATTGTAGATTTGTTCACCGAAGAGCAAGGTCGTGTGTCTTTTGTTGCTCCAATTTCAACATCACCTAAAGCTAAAATAAAGAAGTTATACTTTCAACCCTTTTCCATTCTTGATATAGAATATGATTATAGACAGAATAAAAGTTTACAGCGATTTAAATATGTCGCTATAGCTTTTATGTATGATTCTTTACAGTATGATTCGTATAAATTGGCCATTTCTCTATTTCTTGCAGAGTTTACATATTATGCAATTAGAGACGAACAGAAGAATATACCTTTATTTGCTTATGTGATGAATAGTCTTCAATGGCTTGATGGCAGTAATGGTAGTTTTTCTAATTTTCATTTGGTTTATATGATTCATCTATTAAAGTTTATCGGCTTTTATCCTAATCTAGATGATTACGAAAATGGTTTTTGTTTTGATTTGAGAAATGGATGCTATATAAGTATGCCGCCTTTCCATAGAGATTACCTTTCGGCAGAAGATACTACTTTGCTAGCGACATTTTGTAGAATGGACTATTCTAATATGCATGTTTTTAAAATGTCGCATATTGACAGAAATAGATTAGTAGATGTAGTACTTTCATATTATCGTTTGCATGTACCAAAGTTCCCAGAACTTAAATCATATAATGTGCTAAAAGATTTATATAGATAAGCATACTTTTTTAAATGAAAAAAGCAGTTTTAATACTAAGATATTAAAACTGCTTTTTCTATTTATTAAGTTCCTTATGCGAAACTAATTATTCCTTGAGTAGGTTCTTGATTGCTTTTCTCATCATTGTTGTTTGATGGAACTCCTGATGCCTGATTGCGTATTTCGTCAAGCATTTGTCTTGTGCGTTTATATGTAGGAGTATTTTCAACAGCAAGTATGACATCTTCGTTGTCAAGATCTTCTGGACGGAAAAGGAAAATATGTGGACGGCGTTTATATTGATTGTTCTTACCGAAGCTACCATAATAATGTCCACGTCTTTCTTCTTTCTCCGCTCTACGTTCTTCCTCTTGTGCTATTCTGTCGGCTTCTTCTTGAGTATGCTTTTTAAGATGACCGTTCATTCCATCAACATCTTCAATGCCGAATCCTGTAGCAAGGATAGTCACTTTGACCTTCTTACCAAGTTCTGGATCAATAGCAAGTCCCCATTTTATTTCAAAATCACTTCCGAATTTTGACATGAAGTCGTTGACATCATTCATTTCCTCCATCATTAAACCGGAATTGTCATTCTTTTCATTACAGAAGTTGATGCTAAGCAGAATCTTTTTCGAGTTGAAAATATCATTATCATTAAGCAGTGGTGAGTTGAGCGCATCTTCGATAGCTTTCTTAACTCGACCTTCTCCTTCGCCATAACCTGTGCTCATGATTGCTACTCCGCCTTCTTTAAGTACAGTCTTTACATCATTGAAGTCAAGGTTAATTAAACCATGGTTTGTTATGATTTCAGCAATACTCTTTGCTGCAATACTCAATGTATCATCGGCTTTTCCGAATGCATCAAGGACTGTTAAATCAGGATATATTTCTCTAAGTCGTTCATTATTGATAACAAGGAGTGCATCAACATGTTTTGACATTTCTTCAACACCATCCAAAGCTTGGTCTATCTTTCTGTCACCTTCAAAACGGAAAGGAATCGTAACAATGCCGACTGTAAGTATGCCTAGTTCCTTTGAAACTCTTGCTATTACTGGAGCAGCACCTGTACCTGTACCACCACCCATTCCGGCAGTAATAAAAGCCATCTTCGTGCCATCGCTTAACATGTATTTCAGCTCTTCGATAGTTTCTTCAGCAGCCTGACGAGCTTTAGCAGGCTTGTTTCCTGCACCAAGTCCTTCTTTACCTAATTGTAAATGGACAGGTACAGGAGAGTCATTCAGTGCTTGATTATCTGTATTACAAAGCACAAACGAAACATCATGAATACCTTCGCGATACATGTGGTTTACTGCGTTGCCGCCACCGCCACCAACACCAATAACTTTGATGATACTGTTTTCTTTCGGTTCTCCGAAATCCAATATTGTAGGTTTGTTATTATTATCAGCCATGTTGTCTAATTTTGAATGTTAAACTTAAATATTAAAGAAGATAATTATTCTTCGTCAGCTATCATCTTTTGGAAAAATCCTTTTAATCCTTTTATAGTCTTGTGAAGGGCACTAGGATTCTTCGGAATGTCATCTCCTTTTTTTATCTGTGCCGCAATTTCAGCTTCTTTCTTTTTCTTTTCTTCTTCCTCAGCTTTAATCTTCTCAGCTTCAGTCCTCACAACTCCGCTGCCAATAGTTTCCGTAAGTGTTCTAGGCTTCTGGTGTATGTCAGCAGTTGTTACTGTAGGCTTGCTTTCTGTGGTGCTGCTGAAAAGGTCCGCTTTTATTTCTGATCCCGCACAGTTCATATCACCTTTGGCAAGGATGCCAAGAATGGTATTCATTTTGCCGTCGTGAGCATTTATATCTTCGTTTGTTGAATTGATAGTTTGAGATACAAATTTGGCGATTCTGATTTTGTCTATATGTGTGTGGTTACGGAAAGCCGTTTCGATATTCTTCATATTAGAACCACCACCTGTTAATATCAATCCACCTAATAGGTTATTGGCATATTCGGCAGGAACCTGAAACCATACATTTTCAATAATTTCTTCAAGACGTGCTTCTACGATCTCAATGAATTTACGATTTTCAATCTGTCGGTCTAAGTCAATCGGCAACATCAAGTTGTTATCGATATCGCCGTTTTCGGTATATGCGCTGGCATATTTTATTTTCATTTTCTCTGCATCTGATTCTTCAATCTGCAGAGAAGCGATATCCTTTGTTATATTGTTTCCACCAATAGGAATGATGGCCAAATGACGAAGTATGTTCTTATAGTAAACGGAAACAGTAGTGCTTTCTGCTCCAAGGTCTACTAGGACACAACCTGATCTTTTTTCAGCCTCACTAAGTACGCTATCAGCAAGTACCATAGGAGCAAGATACATCTCAGCAATGGCAATGCCTGCAAGATCAAAACATTTATTCAGATTGCGGTAGAATGTTTTATGCCAAAGAATATTCAGGTAATTACCTTCTAGTCTGTTGCATTGTATTCCAATTGGGTCAAGTTGATATTGTTGATCAACTTTATATTCCTGAGTTGCAGCCTCAAGTATTTCTTGGTCAGGATAGCTCATGCCACGGTTGGCATCCATAAGCTCGTTTACCATTTCTTGAGAAACGATAGTGTCTGCTGGTAGGTCTTTTACTATAACGTTTTTAACACTGCGTATTGATTGTCCACCCACCCCAACATAAACATGTGCTATATCACTCTTAAGAATAGTCTTAAGTCTTGTTATGATATTGGTGAGACACTGTACGGTCTTATCAATGTTATAAACCACACCTTTGCGAATGCATTGTGTGGAATCTTCCTTGACAACAGCTAGCACCGTAATGCTGCCGTCAAGATTCTTTTTTCCAGCGATACCGGTAATCTTTGTTGATCCCAGTTCAATAGCAACGATAAATTCTGCCATGCTTTATATCTTTATCAATTCAAATTCTTGTTTTGTTATTACCCTTCTTACTTGTAGTGTTTCCACTTGAAGGCTTCTTTACTGAAAGTGTCTTTTCGTTTTCTGGCTTGTTGCCTTTTTCTTTTGATTGACTTCCTTGTTTGTCTGTTTCGGCAGGCTTAACAGGTAATCCCCCAATATTGTCGCTCACAGCCAAAGCACTTTCGATACTCTTATCGTCTTTTTGTTCTTTAAAGACCTTCTTGCATATTATCTGATTGTCAAATTCCAGATTGATGTAGCTGTATTTGTTCCACCCAGCCTGTGAAAGTCCATATTTATAGAATTTCTCCAAGCGGTCCATCTTCTTGTTAATAAAATCAGCAACGAGTTTATCTCTATTCTGTTTATATTTACAGAAAGGAAGTTGACCAATATATACAATGTGATTACCGACTCTAGGTACAAGCTCTATTCCCAAATCTGGCATTACGTTAATTTGTTCAATCAGGTTTTTCCATAAATCATTTTCCATTAGTGTTTTACTTAATGCTGAAATGTAATTAGTTGCAAACCATTTTGTAATGTGTCCCGTCGCAATGATTAAGTCTGATGTGTAATGTGAATTAGGCATTATACAATCGTTGTCATCAAGGTAATAGTCATCACCTTTGTCAGATTTTATCCTTACTACAGGCATTCTTTGTGTGAGAGAAATACACACTTGACCGTCTTGTGTCTTGTAACACTCAACAGTTTTTACGAATGGACTTGATTTTAGAGTTTCTTCTATTTTACGTGAGTTTACATCATCCAATGACATTTTGAGTGGATAAATATGGCTTTTTTCTAAACGATTTTTTATTTCATGTGTGTCAATAAAACCGTTTGTTGCCTTATCCTGAATATCAATGTTCACTTTAGTGCACAACTTGGTCTTTTCATCCGGCTTGTTGAAGGCGGTGAAAGCAAACATCAGATATATTGCCAAAGCAGAGTCTAATGTTATGATGACTATTTTTTTCCAGTTGATGCGCATTTGTGCTGATACTATTATTTACTCTCGATAATTTTTGCAATTTGAGGAACATAATTGTCTAGATTGCCTGCACCTAAAACAACGAGTACGTCAAAATCACGACTATTCACGTAGTTCAGTACATCATCTTTTTTTATCATGTCCTTTTCAACACCTTCTTTTAGATTGTTGTATATAATATCACTTGTGACACCAGGAATAGGTTGTTCACGTGCAGGATATATTTCGGTTAAAATCACTTCGTCAAAGTTGCTCAATGCATCGGCGAAATCTTTATAAAAATCGCGTGTACGAGTATATAGGTGAGGCTGGAATATTGCTGTAATCTTTCTGCCTTTGAAAAGCTCTTTTAAACTCTTTGCACTTTGTAGAATTTCCTTTGGGTGGTGACCGTAGTCTGACAGGAATACGTGTTTCGAATTCTTTATTTTAAAGTCAAAGCGGCGGTCTACACCATCGTATGTCTGCATGCCGTATTTTATTTCTTCTGCATTGCAGCCGTTCAATTGTGCCATAGCCATGGCAGCAATACCGTTTTCTATATTAATAGGAATAGGTTGCCCTAGTATTACATTCTTTATATTTTCTATAGGAGAAATAAAATCGAAAGAAATTTCTCCGTTTTCGATTTTGATATTCTCTGCATGGAAGTCACCTTCTTCGCGACTATATTCATAGATCTTAACGCCAGCACCTACGTTTGGTTTCATTTCAAGATTCTTATGAATGATTAGTGCACCACCTTCGCGTATAAGTTCTGTGTAATGGCGGAAACTTTCAAGATAAGCCTCTTTTGTTCCATAGATATCCAAATGATCTGGATCTGTGGCTGTAATAACACTCATCCATGGACTAAGCCAATGAAAACTGCGATCAAACTCGTCAGCTTCAATAACTACGTATTCGCTGTTGTCAGATAGAATATAGTTCGTACCATAGTTCTTTGATATTCCACCGAGGAAAGCATTACAATCTACATGACTTTGGTGCATGATATGTGCGCACATTGTAGATGTTGTTGTCTTTCCATGAGTACCTGCAAAGCAAAGTCCCTTATGGCTACGTGTTAATGTTCCAAGAACCTGTGCACGTTTCTGTATTTCAAATCCACCTTCTCTAAAGAATACCAACTCTTTGTGATCAGCAGGTATAGCTGGTGTATAGATAATCAAAGTAGACTTTGCATCTTTACATGCATGCGGAATGTCTTCAATACTTTCATTATAATGAATTAGCATACCTTCTCTTTCCAACTGATTTGTAAGTTCAGATGGAGTCTTATCATAACCTGCTACTACCAGCCCTCTGTTTATAAAATATCTTGCTATGGCACTCATTCCAATGCCACCTGCTCCAATAAAATAAACAGCTTTAATATCTTTTAATTCCATTATCTTGTTGCTAATTTTATAATCTCGTCGGCAATTACGTCTGCAGAATTTGTAAATCCAAGTCCCTTGATGTTCTCGCTAAGAGAATTTAATTTCTCTTCGTCTTTTACTGTATCTACAGCCATTTGAAGAAGTTTGTCTGATGCTTCTGAGTCTTTAATAAACATCGCAGCATCTTTATTTACTAATGCCATAGCATTCTTTGTCTGGTGATCTTCTGCAACATTTGGTGATGGCACTAGTATCACTGGCTTGCCAATCAGGCAGAATTCACTTATACTGCTAGCCCCGGCACGGCTTATTACTAAGTCTGCAGCTTTGTAGGCTGCGCCCATGTCGCTAATGAAATCTGTAACTTTCAGCATTGGCATATCTTTGTCTTTCAACTGCTCCATGATTGAAGCATTGTAAAACTTACCTGTTTGCCAAATGAATTGTACATCGCTATTTTCTACAATATCAAGATGTTGCAGAATACTTTCATTGACAGTGCGAGCTCCAAGACTACCACCAACAATAAGTATCGTCTTCTTTTCTGGATCCAATCCAAACTGTTTGCGAGCTTCTTCTTTCGAAATTGTAGTTTCCAGAACATTCTGTCTAACAGGATTTCCTGTCATAATGATCTTTTCAGCAGGGAAAAAACGTTCCATGCCATCATATGCAACGCATATCTTATCTGCTTTCTTAGAGAGTAGCTTATTTGTTACTCCTGCATAAGAATTTTGTTCTTGAATTAGACAAGGAATTCCTTTACTTGCGCATACGTTTAGTGTTGGACCACTTGCATATCCACCAACGCCGACAGCAGCCATAGGCTTGAAATCCTTAATGATTTTCTTTGCCTTACGCTGGCTCTCCCATATTTTTAGGAGCACTACGAAGTTCTTTAATAAGTGCTTGCGATCAAAACCACATATTGGTAATCCTTTAATTTCATATCCAGCCGCAGGGACGCGCTGCATTTCCATTCTACCAAGAGCACCTACAAATAGTATCTTAGCATCTGGACGTTTAGCTTTGATAGCATTTGCTATTGATATTGCAGGAAAGATGTGCCCTCCTGTTCCTCCGCCACTGATTATGATTCTTAAATCCTTGTCCATTTCTTATAAATTTCTATTATATTGCAAAATTAATCAAAATTTTTATTTTTTGGCCATTTTGCAGTCTATTTATTGTTAAACAGTTCTTTTTACGTTTTTATACAGTTGTATTATCTGTTGTTTCTGCAGTTTCAGGTTTTGTCTTAGCCGATCGGCTTACACTTAGAATAACACCTACATAGATACAGTTTATCATCGTTGATGTTCCTCCTTTGCTGATAAGTGGTAGCGGTTGACCTGTTACTGGCGCAAGGCCTACAGCTACACACATGTTGAATAGTGCTTGTGTGACAAGAAGAAGTGCCAATCCCATTGCCAATAATGCAGGGAAGTTGTTCTCACACCTATTTGCTATTCGCCCAGTCCTGAATAATAGCATTATATATAGGAATGCTACGAATGTAGCACCTTCTATTCCCAATTCTTCTATTATGATGGCATAGATGAAGTCAGAAAAAGCCTGGGAAAGGAAATCTCTTTCAACACTGTTTCCAGGACCTTTTCCAATGACGTTTGATGAGGCTATTGCTATATTTGCATGTGCTACTTGGGCATCTTTGTTTAAGTCAACTTCATCTGGCGAAAGCTCTTTGTTAGACATAAACTTATCAATACGTGATTTCCATGTGTCGGCACGGTGGAAAACCCTAGCAATAAAACCTTCTTCCTCTTTAGGCTTTTTTTCTAGTTGCTCTGTAAGACTTACTTTTGTATTTCCTTCTGGCTTATCCTGCCCAATCATCATTACTAGTGCAAATATAACTACTATTATCAAAGTTGTTATACCCATCAGTTTGCCAATCTGTTTTCCAGGAACGCGTCCTATAATCATCATCAATAGAATTACCAGACTTAATAATGCTGCCGTTGATAGGTTTTCTAGTCCAATTAATGGTATGATTATACCACAAACACATAATATATATTTAAATGCATTTTTATCAGCTCCATGATCGGTTTGTAAAGCACTAAGAATCTGTGCTGTAGCAAGTACCATTGTGCCTTTTGCGATTTCTGATGGCTGGAATTGAATACCAATAAAGCTAATCCATCTTTGTGCGCCGTTTGTAGATTGTCCGGCTACAAACACCCATATCAGTGTAAAGAATGAAATAATAAGCATGAAAGGTGTCAATATCTTAAAATACTTACATTTCACGTTTAATGTGACAACCATACAGAATACACCCATTACGAGAATTCCTATATGCTTGATTAGTGGTGAAAGATAACTTCCTCCCTTGTAAGTAAGCTCAGATGATGCCGAAAAAACTTCAACGACACTCACTAGACAAAGGAAGAAAAAAATCATCCATATCACCTTGTCACCTTTAAATATGTTGCCAAGAGTCTTATTATTCATTTTCTTTATTGATAGAATCGTATTCTATAGAGTCTTATTATTATAAATTTGTTACCAAATTTTTGAATTGTTCCCCGCGATCTTCCATATTCTTGAACAAATCAAAGCTTGCACAGCATGGACTTAAAAGAACAGTATCGCCAGGTTTAGCCATCTCGTAACATGCTGCAACGCAATCTTTCATGTTGTGAGTATCTTTCACTGGTATTCCTAATGCATCAAAATTATCATGTAATTTCTTATTATCAGCACCAAGATATACTAGTCCTACACATTTTTCTTTTACCAAATTCTTTATTTGGTTGTAGTCGTTACCTTTGTCCTTTCCTCCAAGAATAAGAATGGTTGGAGTTTTCATACTTTCAAGAGCATACCAACATGCGTCTACATTTGTTGCTTTAGAATCATTGATATACATCACGCCTCTAACTTTGCAAACCTTTTCTAGACGATGTTCCACACCTTGAAAGTTTCCTAAACTCTTGCGGATTACATCTTTCTTAATACCTGCAATGTTGGTTGCCAATCCCGCAGCAAGACTGTTGTATATATTGTGCTTGCCTGTAAGAGATAGCTCTTCTTGTTCCATGTTAAATGGGACAGGGTATTCCAATTTGTATTCACCATCTTCGATATAACCGATAGAACCTTTTTCTTTGATTTCAGAAAAAGGACATGCTACAGACTTAATTTTGAACTTTTCAAGTTCTTTTTTAATTGTAGGGTCATCATTCCAATAGATGAAACTATCTTCAGCTGTTTGGTTCTGGATGATGCGCATTTTGGCATCTGCATAGTTTTCAAACTTATTGTCGTATCTGTCCAAATGGTCTGGAGTTATGTTAAGAAGAATAGCAATATTGGCATGGAAATCATACATATTGTCAAGTTGAAAACTACTTAACTCTATGATATAATAATCGTGTGGGTCTTCTGCAACTTGGAGTGCTAAACTCTTACCAATGTTTCCTGCCAGCCCAACATCATATCCTGCTTCTTTGAATATGTGATATATGAGTGATGTTGTGGTTGTTTTCCCATTACTCCCTGTGATACATACCATTTTGGATGTGGTGTATCTTCCGGCAAACTCAATTTCGCTTATGATATGAATACCTTTTGCTATGACCTTTTTAATCATAGGAGCCTCATTAGGAATGCCCGGACTTTTTATGATTTCGTCAGCATTAAGAATCTTTTCCTGGGTATGTTGACCTTCTTCCCAATCAATGCCGTGAGCATCAAGTAAATCTTTATATTTATCCTTGATGGCAGACATATCAGAAACAAATACGTCAAAACCTTGTTTCTTTGCCAAAACGGCAGCTCCGGCACCACTTTCGCCGGCTCCAAGTACTACAATTCTACTCATTTTGCTTATCTAATCTTAAGTGTTATTATTGTAAGCGCTGCGAGGATGATCGTAATTATCCAGAAGCGTATGGTTATCTTTGATTCATGTTTAGCACCATGAGGTACCTTGATAAGATATTTGCAATCGGCATCTAGTTGGTCGTCGGTGACTCTGAAGTTGTCATGTATAGGCGTTCGCTTAAATACACGCTGTTTAATGCCTCTGCGTTTGCCTAACTTATAATAGTATACCTGAATAATCACACTGAGACTTTCAACGAAGAATATACCGCAAAGTATAGGAAGAAGTAATTCTTTGTGAATGATGATAGCACTTACTGCAATGATTCCACCAATTGTTAGCGAGCCTGTATCTCCCATAAATACTTGCGCAGGGTAAGCATTGTACCAAAGAAATCCGATTAAGGCTCCAATGAATGCACACATAAATACAACAAGTTCCTCCGACCCCGGAATATACATGATATTTAAGTATGCCGCAAATTGTATATGGCTGCTAACGTATGCCAGAATTCCAATCGCGACACCTATAATCGCAGAGTTTCCCGCACACATACCGTCCATTCCATCGTTGAGATTTGCACCATTGCTCACTGCTGTTACGACTATAATTGTCATGATAACAAAAAGAATCCAACCCGCTGCAACCTTGTGTTTTCCACAGAAACTCATAATCTCACTATAGCTTAGATTATGTCCCTTCACAAATGGAATTGTTGTTTTGAGTGATTTATGAGCTTGCGCAAGATGCTTTACTACAGTTTCTTGTCCTTGACGTTCAATGGCTATGTTTTCATTCATTTTTACATCTGGTGACATCCATAGTACAAGTCCTACGATAAGTCCAATACCTACTTGCCCAACAATTTTATATTTACCCTTTAGTCCCTCTTTGTCACGACGAAATATCTTGATATAGTCATCCATGCCACCAAGGAAGCCCAACCATAAGGTTGTTATGACCATAAGAATAAGATATATATTGCGCAAGCGACCTAAGAGCAATACAGGAATAAGAATTGAAAGAATTATGATGATACCTCCCATAGAAGGTACTCCAATTTTCTTTACTCCAAACGGATCAATTGTTGAATCACGTTGAGTTTCTGTAATCTGTTTGCTTTTTAGATATTTGATAAATTTCTCTCCGAACCATGCTGATATGGCCAGTGAAAGGATAAGAGCTAGTAGTGCGCGGAATGAAATATATCCCCACATGTGTGAACCGCTTATTCCATATTGTTCTAAGAATCTGAAAAGATAGTATAACATGTTGTTATGTTAATTATTTGTAGTATATATTTTATTTCTCAGCATCGAAAATGTCATGTAGCACTTCCTTGTCATCAAAATGATGCTTTATGCCTTTAATCTCTTGATAGTCTTCATGTCCCTTACCAGCGACAAGAATTACGTCACCCTTATTAGCAAGCATACATGCTGTGCGTATAGCTTCCTTACGGTCAACGATAGTCAACACCTTTTTCATTTGTGTTGCATTTAAGCCAGCAAGCATATCATTTATAATGTCTTGTGGTTCCTCAAAACGAGGGTTATCGCTTGTGATAATAACTTTATCGCTCTGTTTAATAGCTTCTTGTGCCATTAAAGGACGCTTGCCCTTATCACGATTTCCTCCAGCACCGCAAACGGTAATTACATTACCCTTTCCGTTAAGCACTTCGTGTATAGCATTGAGTACATTCTCAAGTGCGTCTGGTGTGTGGGCATAATCAACAACAGCAGTGTAACCTTCTGGTGAATGAATAGGTTCAAGACGTCCGCTTACACTGTTTAACGTACTAAGTATCAATAGTATATCTTCAGGCTTTTTACCTAACATAACTGCTGCGCCATACACTGCAAGTAAATTACTTACGTTAAATTTGCCAATGAATTGTACGCCAACTTCATGATTATCAATGTCAAGGTACATTCCCTCAAAATGACATTCAATTATTCTTGCACGGAAATCAGCCATTGAGCGAATAGAATATGTCTTAACTGTAGCTTTGGTGTTCTGAACCATTATCATGCCGTTCTTGTCATCGGCATTTGTGATGGCAAAGGCATCTTTTGATAGACCATCGAAGAAAGCTTTTTTAGCATTGCGATAGTTTTCAAAAGTTTTGTGATAATCAAGATGATCACGAGTTAGATTTGTGAAAAGTCCACCAGCAAACTTCAGTCCACCAATACGCTTTTGATGTATGGCGTGGCTTGAACATTCCATAAATGCATACTCACATCCAGCTTCAACCATTTTTGAAAGAAGTTGGTTTAATTCAATAGGATCAGGAGTTGTATGGTCTGCAGCAATTGCTTCGCCGTCGATATAGTTGCACACAGTAGACAAAAGTCCTACTTTGTGTCCAAATTTCCTGAACATATTATATAATAAGGTGGCGATTGTCGTCTTACCATTAGTACCTGTTACACCGACAAGTTTAAGTTTTTTCGAAGGATCACCATAAAAAATAGTCGCAGCTTTACCCACAGCATCTTCTGTAGATTCAACTTGTACGTATGTTACGTCGTTAGCAATTTCTTTAGGTAAATCTTCGCAGAGTATAGATTTTGCTCCGAGTTCTATTGCCTTTGAAATAAATTTGTGTCCGTCAACTTGTGTACCTTTAATGGCGATAAACAAGTGACCGTTTTGAATACTGCGTGAATCGATGTTCACACCTGTAACCTCTACTTCGGCATCCCCGATGACTTTCACCGGTTGGATGTTTTTGAGAACTTCGTTTAATTTCATATTTGTTATGTATCTGTTTTTTCTTATTTTAATGAGATCTGGCACCTTTCACCTCTTTTTATAAAGTGTCCCGGTTCCAAACTCTGCTTTATAACTTTTCCACGTCCGATGACAGTTACTTTAACGCCTCGGCTTTCCAAAAGATATACAGCGTCTCTAGCACCCATACCTGTTACGTCTGGTACGTATTTGCTTCCTTGTATTTGCTTCCGTTCAAGAGAAACATATTTTCCTCTCTTTTTCTCAGCACAACCCCATATTGGATTTCCTTCAGTATAGCTACCTCCCCAATTTTTGTTAGTGCTGATGCCTAGGTGTGATAGTACATAGTCTGCAGCAAGAATATTACCGTTCTTTACATCAGGAACTAAAACTGATGTTGAGTCACGTGCATCTGTAACATCAAGTTTAAGACTCTGGGCCATTATTCCTTCAGCAATATCATGGAATACAACACCGCTCATACCGCCACCGCTTGCAGGAAGTCCAGATTTTTGAATGCAGACGATACAACTGTAGCGAGGTGCGTCTGCAGGAAAATATCCAGCAAAACTTAGTAGATAGTTTGTTCCACCGTTTTTGTAACCGGCAGTACCTTTCGACATTTGAGCAGTACCTGTCTTTCCTGCAACTTTAAACGATTTAGAACCAGCTTTCTTGCCAAGTCCTTGGCTGACAACATGCTCAAGTATCGTTTGTAATTCATGTAGCGTTTTCTCTTTGCAAATGCTTTCCCTCATTACTTCTGGTG
Source organism: Prevotella sp. (assembly GCA_018054505.1). GTDB lineage: Bacteria > Bacteroidota > Bacteroidia > Bacteroidales > Bacteroidaceae > Prevotella. Next base: position 14,349 of record JAGPJJ010000003.1, on the reverse strand, counting down.
GAAAGTCCATTATAACTTCACCATTTTTAACGACCTGTTTAACAAAGCGAGGACGCATCATCTTACCATTGTTTGCTATCGCATTATAAAATGTTAGTGTTGAAATAGGGGGCACCTGACTCTCATAGCCGATACTCATCCATGGAAGAGCAGTGTGGCTCCAGTTTACCCATTCTCCACGAGCATTCTTTCTTGGCATACGTATACGTGCAGGGCATGATCCCACAAGTGGTATCTGCAGATTGTCTGCAATTCCTGTGCGATATAAACCACGAACGAATTTTTCAGGATCATTACGATAGTGGTCGTCAATGATGCGGCTTACACCAATATTTGAACTCATCATCAGAGTTTTTGGTAGGGTGAGAAGTCCGTAACCACCGCCACGCCAGTTATGGTCTTTCATTTCTTTACCATACATAGGCCAAACACCGCATCCTGTTTCTACTTGATACGAAGTGTCAACTACACCATCGTCAAGAGCAACCATAATAGACGCAGTTTTGAACACAGAACCTGGTTCCAAAAGGTCACTTACAGCATGGTTATGTATTTCTCTATATTGATCGTCTACACATTTTTCCATGTTAACTATTGCCTTGACATCTCCTGTTGTGACATCCATTACAATAGCTACACCAACATTTCCATTAATGAGTTTTAGCTCGTTAATCAATGAACGCTCTGCAAGATCCTGCATGCCCACGTCGATAGTAGTTACGATATCTGCTCCGTCAATAGGAGGAGTATCCATAATGTCAAGGAACTTATTCAAAACCTTTCGGCGATGAATAATACCGTTTTTACCGCGTAGGATAGAGTCGTAAGAAAGTTCCAATCCAAAGCGAGCTGTATCTTTCGCTCCAAACATTGCTCCAATTGTACGACCTGCAAGTGAACCGTAACTACGTTTTCTTGCATTGTATTCTTCTACATGGAAACCACTTTTAAATGATGGTAATTTAAATATAGGTAAAGACTTTACCTCCGTGTATGTGTTATAGTCTACGCGGTAATTCCAAATAGGCCAATTCCTACTTTGTTTTTTGCGCCCTGCAGACAAATCTCTTTTGAATTCAGCAGCAGACTTTTCAGGAAAGATTCTGTTTAGTCCACGACAAACAGAATCTACTTTTATGTCCCAAAGAGAATCATTCTTTGCTTCACGTATAGCCTTAAAGTCAACGAATAGTTTGAACTCAGGAAGCGAACTAGCCATGAGCTGACCATCACAACTGAGAATATTACCTCGTATTGGTTTAACGCTGACGCTATCTTTCTTTACACGATCAGCCACTTGCATCCAATAATCGCGCTTAGCGGTCATGGTATATATTGTTTTGCCGAGAACAAACACTGCTACCATCGTCATTAATATGGCGATGGCACTATATCTAGGCATTACTTTGTTACTATCAAATTTGCTCATTCCTCTGGTACATTGATAATATATGGTGGCTGGTTTGCAATTTTCAGCACGCTGTCTTTGTTGTTATTTAGCATTTCAAGCACATGGCTCTCTCTGCTCTTTTCTGTTAATTGGCTGCTGCTTGACAGAGCCTTATATTTTGCATCTTGCAATTCATCTTGCAGTTTGTCAATTTCAATAAGGTCCTTCTGAACGCTATATCTGTTGGCGACATATATAATGAGAAAGCCCGTTATTAAAAGAAACACTCCGATTTGTCGACGTATAGTCTGTGTAGTGAGTATATCACCACCAAGAATCTTTCTTAGTGTGAAATTCGAAGCTAAAGGTTCCTCGTCTTCAATAGCCTGCGTCTTAATTACGTCTTTCAGAGAAGGTGCCTCTTCTGCAGGTTCTGAACTAACTTCGCTCTTTGTCTCGTTCTGCGAGATTTTTACGTTTTCGTTAGCTGCCTGTTCTGTATTTTCTTTATCTTTCATTTCTTTTCTGCTATTCTAAGTTTGGCACTTCTGCTTCTTGGGTTTTTTTGCAGTTCTTCTTCGTCGGGTATTATAACCTTGTTGTTGACCAACTTAAACGGCGTTTCAATGCGTCCGAAGAAATCTTGTTTCATTTTACCCTCTGCATTACCCGTCTTCATGATGTTTTTCACGATACGGTCTTCAAGAGAATGATATGTTATAACGCTGAGTCTTCCACCTTCGTTAAGAAGTTCTGTTGCCGAAAGAAGCATCTCTTTAAGAGCATCCATCTCGTGGTTTACTTCGATTCTTAGCGCTTGGAATAACTTAGCCATATCCTTTTTTTCACGTTCTCGCTTAAAAAATGGTTCTACGGCTTTTATAAAGTCTTGTGTTGTCTCAATTTTCTTTGCATCTCTTGCTTTTACAACAGCTGCAGCTATGCGACGTGAGGTTTTAAGTTCACCATACAGGTAAAAGATATCAGCCAAAGCCTCTTCTTCATATTCATTCACGATGTCGGCTGCTGTCATGCCTGCTCGTGTGTTCATTCTCATATCAAGAGGAGCATCAAATCGAAATGAAAATCCACGAGTCTCATCGTCGAAATGATGACTAGAAACTCCAAGGTCAGCCAGCAATCCGTCTATATGGTCAATGCCGTAATAACGCATCCAATTCTTTAAATAGCGGAAATTACTCCTTACAAATGTAAGTCCGCAACTGCCGTCTGTAGATGTAGCACCATCATTACTCAACTCAGCAATAATATTGTTTACATTCTTTTCTGCATCTTCATCTTGGTCAAAACTGTAGAGTTGTCCGTTGCCGTTAATTCTTTTAAGTATCTCGCGAGAGTGACCTCCACCACCAAAAGTGACGTCTATATAGATTCCTCCCGGCTTGATATTCAAACCGTCAATACTTTGTTTAAGAAGTACGGGTACATGATATGTATCTGCTGTTTTTACCATATTGGTGATGTGTCTTTACTGTAATTTTTAAATATCTTTATTGCTCATAATGCCCTGCAAAGTTTTGCCAAAATCTTCAGGCAAAAGATCAGGTTCGTCACAGTTTCTCTTACTCCATATTTCAATAGTGTCGTCAACGCCTTTAAACATGATATCTTGTTCAATGTCAACCATTTTTAAATATCTTTTTGGAATAAGAAAGCGCCCGTTGCTGTCTAAAACTATAGATTCTGCATCTGAGACGAATTGACGAAATACTTGCCATTCTTGTCGGTTCCACCTACTAAGGCGGTTGCGTAAAGAATCAAGCTGCTCATTCCATACAGATTCAGGATATAGCACTAGGCATTTTTCAAATACGTCTTTTCTAAGTATAAGCTTTTCCTCGCCAGATGCTTGTAGCACCTTGCGAAAAATCACCGGCAAAAAGGCTCTGCCTTTTGCATCGGTTTTTGCTTCTATATTACCTAGAAAACGCATACGTACATATTATATAAAGATTTCCGCCGTCAAAGATACATAAAATTCCCCACACTTCGCCACTTTTCGCCACAAAAATTATTTTTTATATAAAAATAGCTAAATAACAATATTTAGTGTATTTAAATAAATGATGCATTTTATTTCATATGCGTCAAGTCAAATGTTTCAAAAACGTGAAAAAATGAATTTTTTTAAGTCAAAAAGTAACGTTTTAGAAAAACTTATGCTATTTTTGCAATGTGTAAGCATTTTAACAACATGGATAAAGCTATAGAGAAAACAATTGATATTGATAAAATTCTAAAAAGCAAGATGGGGAGTAAGGCGAAATATGTACCTCGTTTTGCTGTATCTTGGCTTAAAAGCGTTATTCATGAGGATGAAGTTAATCGCTTTTTGTGGGAAAGTCGTAATCTCAGTGGGACAGAATGGCTGACAGCGTGTGTGCATTATCTTGACATGACGTTAGAAATTGTAGGTCTGGAAAACCTTCCTGACAAGTCTGACGGTAAATTATACACATTTGTTTCTAATCATCCTCTTGGTGGTGCAGACGGAGTCGCTTTAGGTTCTATAATTGGTCAGCATTATGACGGTAATTTTAGATACTTGATTAACGATTTGTTAATGAATTTGCCGGGTATTCGTCCTGTTAGTATTGGTATTAATAAGACTGGTAGTCAGAGTCGAAATTTTCCGCAGATGGTTGAAGCTGGATTTCAAAGTGACAATCACATGCTGATGTTCCCTGCCGGAATCTGTAGTCGCAAGATAAATGGAAAAATACATGATTTGGCATGGACAAAGACTTTTGTGTCAAAGAGTGTTCAGTACAAGAGAGATGTGGTGCCAATTCATTTCGGCGGACAGAATTCAGACAAGTTCTATCGTATCGCAAATATTTGCAAGGCACTTCATTTGAAATTCAATATAGCAATGCTGTTTCTTGTAGATGAAATGTACAAGAATGTTCATAAGACGTTTCGTGTTTCAATAGGGAAACCTATTCCTTGGCAGACATTCGATAAAAGCAAGACTAGTAGAGAATGGGCACGTATAGTTGAAGACGAAGTCTATAAATTATAAGAATATACATAAAAGGATATATGGAAGAAGAGATAATCCAACCTATTGATAAAGGTTTGCTGAAAAGTGAACTAACGCCGGAGCGACAACTTCGAATGACCAATAAAAGTAATAATGAAATTTATGTTATTACGGCTCATAACGCCCCTAATGTTATGAAAGAAATTGGTCGATTGCGTGAAATCGCTTTTCGTACAGCAGGTGGTGGCACCGGAAAGTCAATGGACATAGACGATTTCGATACGATGGATAACTGTTGCAAACAGCTTGTTGTTTGGAATCCTGAGGCAGAGGAAATAATTGGTGGTTATCGTTATCTTTTTGGATCTGATTGGGAAATCGATGAGAAAGGGCAGCCAATACTTGCTACAAGTCACATGTTCCATTTCTCGGATAAGTTCATGGAAAAATATGCACCTTATACGGTAGAACTTGGACGTAGCTTCGTTTCTCTGGAATATCAAAATATAAGAAAAAATTCAAAGAGTATTTTTGCTCTCGACAATCTTTGGGACGGTCTTGGTGCTCTTACGGTTATTAATCCAAATTGTAGATATTTCTTTGGAAAAATGACAATGTATCCTTCTTATATACGTAAAGGACGTGATATGATTCTGTATTTTCTTAAGAAACATTTTGATGATAAGGATAGGCTGATAATTCCGATTAAACCGTTGAAAATCGAAACAGAAGAGTCTGAATTAGCAAGTATTTTCAACAAAGATACTTTTAAAGAAGATTACCGTATTCTTAATAAGGAAATACGTGAATTAGGATATAATATTCCGCCTCTTGTAAATGCATATATGAGTTTGAGCCCAACGATGAAACTCTTTGGAACAGCAATCAACTATGGTTTTGGAGATGTAGAGGAAACTGGTATTCTTATTGCAGTGGATGAGATATTAGAAGAAAAGCGAGTTCGCCATATCGATAGTTTTATTAAAGAGCATCCAGAGGCACTTCAAATCACAAGTGGTGCAAATAATCTTATCTATAAAGAGGAAGATAAATAGAAACGTAGATTACTTTTTATTGAAGAATTGTCGTCATTGAATGATAGTAATATCATGGAGCCTCTTGGTATTTCGTAATCATCTTCCTACATATACTTGTAAGCTTCGACGTAGAAAGAGGGGGGGCTATGGAGTAATTTTAATATCCCCATAATATCTTTTTGTATATTTTTCTATATAATGTACGCGTACATGCGCGCGCACCAAAGAGTTTTCTAAAATACTAGTGTCGTAGTGGCAATGGCCTGATTATCATCGCGTTATATGTAATTTTTGATAAAATTAACTGTCGCTTTTTGTGTTGTAAAATTTAGAAAAACAAAATCAGCTTTTCTTTCATTAGCATCAAATTACCATGTAAAATCAGGCGTTTTTGCACAGTAAAAATCGCCTTTTGATTATGTCCTATTTTGCATTTCATCGATGAAACGCATAAAATGACGTCTCTTGGCTGATGCTTTGTTATGTTAAGAAACGTTCTAACTAGCTGATACACAACCGTTAGACACTTAGACACTATTTATTTTGAAAAACCTTAGGGGGGAGATTGCCCTAATCAGCCATGGATGTAAATGGACAAAGTAGTATAAATCACATCAGAATTCAAACAAAACAATGCTTTTTATCACATTATTTGCTGTTGACAAAAGCGTTTGAGGGTTCAGAAATTCGTTTCTACGATCAAACGTTTGCGTTACTACGACATAAAGTTTCCGTTTCTACGATAAAACGTTTTCATTTCTACGATGTAAAGTTTCCGTTTCTATATAGAAAAGTTTATGCTGCGAATTAAACCAGTTGAGTAATGGCTGTTTCCAGTTTCTCCGATTAAAACCATGCTAATTCTTATAACATTTACAAGTGATACATACCCTTTTAAATGTAAATTAATAATGCGGTATTTTTGCTGCGTTCTTATTCAAAAATATGTATGTGGTGTTATCTGCAATATAGTCTTTAGCCATATACCAAACACCTTTATAGTCGCCAGCGTTGCCCCATGAATTTTTAACTAAATAGTATTCTACGCCATTTTCGTCTTTCGCGGTGCCATAAATCAGCATCACGTGATCGTAGGTAGCATCCCAATTGTCAAATCGCATTTGACGACTTTCCTGTGTAGGCTTTTCTTTTGGAGCTTCAGCGATACCTGTGCGTTCAAAACCATTGCCAGAAACATCGCCTCCCCATGCAATATTGTAACCGTTCTTTAAAGCGGTGTCAATAATACTCATCATCTCGTTGAGCGGCACATTGTAGCTCATTCGTGGACGCCATTTGTATGGAGCTTCAATGATGAAACTCTGATAAAAAGGATGATGTGTGAAACTTGTTATGCTAATGTAATCGTCTAAATTAAGTTTAAGACTTGTTGCGAATGATTGTGGAGTATATTCCTTTCCTTCATACATAAACGTTTCTGGACATTTTCCAAGATATGCGTCAAGAATATTCTGAAAGCCCTGAAGCCATGCTGGCGATAGCTTTTGGGAATTGCTTCGTGCTATAGCTTTGACATAAGGTTCCAAAACCATGAAAAATTCATTAAAGTTTGCTAGCGTGTCACCAATCATGCTGCCGGGTTTAGCCATTGCAGATTCTGGACAGATGCCATGATTGCGTATTACGTCAAGTACGTCATCGCATGATCCACCTTGAGAAAATCTACTGTCGCCATGTTCGCGGACATTGTATATAGCACAGTCAACATAATCTTTACTAGCGACAAACATTTCGCTCAAGTCAACTGTCTTACCAGTAGCTCGTAGAATTTCTCCCTCAAAGAAGCCACATGTTGCATAATCCCAACATGTCCCACTGCGGTTTTGGTTCTTAATGCTAGTAATCTTGTTTTCTAAAGTAGTAGTAAACGTATGCTTTTTTATATCGTCTTTCTTTTCTTGAGCAGATGCCAAAATGACGATAAAAAACAACAAGATAGTTAATAATCTTTTGGTAGTTCCCATACTCAAATGCGTTATATTATAGGCAATGACATGCCGTTTATTTTTTGATATATATCTAATGCGTATATGTCTGTCATTCCGCTGATATAGTCAATTACGGCCATTATTCTTGTTTCAAGATTGTCGCTATGAATATCGTATTGACTACTAACCCTTCGTATTAATTGTTGCGAATAAAATCTATTAGGATTAATTGCTGCACCAATAAATACATCCATAAGAGTTTCCATAATCTTATAACCGGATAACTCTATGTCAAGTACAGGTTTGCTGTGGTAAATTTTCTTATAAGAAACTTTCTCGCAAACTTTATATGCCTCTCGTTGAATAGGAGAGATGTTATCAATAAGACTCCCATTGAAAGTCCCATTTAAAATTTCTTCTTCATGTAGAACAAATGTCTTAACACATTCGTTCTCTAGTTTGCCGATAACGCAAGCTCGTAAATATACAACTTTTTCATTATCATCAGTGACGCCATCTTCTTCCATTCTTTTCTGTATACTAGCTTTGGTGTCTTCATCGAAAAAGCCGATTAGAAGCTCGAAAGTTTCTTGGAAAGAAAGAATCTTAAGCTTGTGAGAATCCTCAATGTCCATAATCTCGTAGCAAATATCATCTGCAGCTTCAACAAGATAAACCAGAGGGTGGCGTGCGTATTTCAATGGCTCGCCATTATTCGATTTGCAAATAAGGCCCAATTCATCGGCGATTTTCATATAATCATTGGCCTCAGTTTGGAAAAAACCAAATTTACCATGACTTCCAGCTAAACTACTTGCAAAAGGATATTTTACAATACTTGCCAGCATAGAATATGTCATAACAAATCCTCCTTGTCTTCTGCCCAAGAATCTATGTGTAAGCAAACGGAAAGCATTAGCGTTACCTTCAAAATGTGTTATGTCATCCCAGAACTCCGATGAAACCGATTCTTTTATAGTCTTTCCTTTGCCTTCAGTGAAGAAAGTCTGTATAGCCTTTTCTCCAGAATGGCCAAATGGAGGATTGCCCATGTCGTGGGCTAAGCATGCTGCACTGACAATCGTGCCAATTTCCTCAAAAAGAGAATTAGCTAATTCTGGGTGCAAACTCTTTAATTGTCGGCATACATCATTGCCCAAAGATTGCCCTAAGCTTGATACTTCAAGGCTATGAGTAAGTCGGTTGTGTACGAAGATACTTCCTGGAAGAGGAAAAACCTGCGTTTTGTTTTGGAGTCTACGAAACGGAGCTGAGTATATCAACCTGTCGTAGTCTCTTTTAAATTCCGATCTGTCATCATGTCTTTCTGCATGTCGATGTTCCTGCCCAAGACGCTTGTTTGATATAAGTTGTTGCCATTTCATGTGGCAAATATAGTGTAATTTAATCTAAATAGTTTCTTTTTCTGTTGAAAAATTAAGATATCTGCATATAATTCATTATTTTTGCACATGATAGACAGACTATATTATGTTTTTATTTTCTGTTTATTCATGTTTTTAACATTATAGAATAAACTTATGCTAAAGATTAAAGTCGTTAACACTGGGCATCAGCAATTACCTGCTTATGCTACATCACAGAGCGCAGGTATGGATTTGCGTGCCAATATAGACGAACAGATAGTTTTGAAACCATTTGAACGTCGTCTCATTCCTACAGGTTTGCACATTGCTTTGCCAGTTGGCTTTGAGGCTCAGATTCGTCCACGTAGCGGCTTGGCATTAAAACATGGAATCACGGTTTTGAATTCTCCTGGTACAGTTGATGCAGACTATCGTGGCGAGGTAATGGTACTTTTGGTGAATTTATCACAAGAAGAATTTATTATTAATGACGGAGAACGTATTGCGCAGATGGTTATCGCAAAGCACGAGCAAGGAATATTGGAACTTGTAGAAGAATTAGACGAGACAGAACGCGGTGCTGGTGGATATGGACATACTGGCGTGAAATAGAAACAATTAATACAATAAAAATTGAAATATATATATAGACATATCGCCTTAATGTCGGTTGCAGGTCTTATGACCATTTCTTTTGCGCTACCTTCATTAGCTAAGAATAATAAACGCAAGAAAGCGGAACTTTCTAATATAGTTGCGCCTCTGTCTTATGCTGATAGTATGCGTTATAATTCTTTCTTTATGGAGTCGGTTGTCGCTGCCGGAGCAGGAAGATATGCTTCTGCTTATGACTTATTGAGGCATTGCTTAGAAATAAATCCAAATGCAGCCGAAGCATATTATTTTCTTTCAACTTATCAGTCTGAATTGAAACAAGATACTTTGGCAATGCAGTCTATGGAAAAAGCAGCTAAGCTTTCACCAGACAATGATACTTATCAAGAGCGATTAGCACAGTATTGCATCGATTTCAAACAGTATGATAAGGCTATAAATGTATATGAAAATCTTGCAGCAAATCGTACTGACCGTACAGATGTACTTCAGGTGTTGATGCAATTATACAATCAGCAAAAGGACTATCCTCAAATGCTCAAGACGATAGATCGTATTGAGAAAGCTGAAGGAGTAGGAGAAGAAATAACTTTAGCCAAGGTTCGAGTTTATGAACTACTTGGCGAGAAGAAAAATGCCTACAAGGCTTTGAAAAATCTTTCAGACTCTTATCCTAACGATAATAGTTATAGAGTGATGCTTGCCAATTGGTTAATGCAGAATGATAAGCAGAAAGATGCTTATGATATTTATACTTCAGTTTTGAAGGATGAACCATCAAATGCTTATGCACTCTCGTCCCTTTATGATTACTATAAGGCTGTTGGTGATAATGATAAAGCAAAGGACGTTATGAGCCGTGTCCTTACTAACAGTAAAACGGATTCTAATAGTAAGCAAGCAATGATTAGACAGTTTATTGAGGAAAATGAACATGCGGGAGCCGACAGCACTGTTGTTCTAGATATGCTTGATAAAGTTACAAAGCAAAATCCTCAAGATGCCGATATTGCTGAATTGAAGGTCGCTTACATGTCTTTGAAGAAGATGCCAAAAGAAGTTCTTGATAGTGCAATTATTTCTTTGTTGAATGTTGCACCTGATAATGCTGGTGCACGTCTACAGCTCATTCAGAACATCTGGGACAAGAAAAACTGGGATCAAATCATAACTTACTGCAAACCAGCTTTGGAATATAATCCTGATGAAATGGCATTCTATTATTTCTTAGGCTTAGCTTATTTGCAGAAAGGAGAAGAAAATCTGACCATACAAACTGTTAAGACTGGTATATCTAAGGTCTCTGATAAGAGTAACAAGGACATGGTATCTGAATTGTACGCGATCTTGGGCGATATGCTTCAGAAACAGGGTAAAAATCAACAAGCTTTTGCTGCTTATGATAGTTGTCTACAATGGAAGGATGACAACATTGGTTGCTTGAATAACTATGCATATTATCTAAGTGAAGATGGACATAATCTTCAAAAGGCTGAACAGATGAGTTATAAGACAATAAAGGCTGAGCCTAAGAACTCAACGTTCCTCGATACTTATGCATGGATACTCTTTATGCAGGATAGATTTGCCGAGGCTAAGATTTATGCAGACCAAGCTGTAGCTAATGATACGGATTCTGTGCAAAGTCCTGTCATCTTAGAGCATGCTGGTGATATTTATGCTTGTTTGGGAAAAGTTAATGATGCCGTTGATTTTTGGAATAAAGCCATTAAGGCAGGAGGAGATAATGCTTTATTGAAGCGAAAAATAGAACTTAAAAAATATATAAAGAAATAACTGAAGCTTTATAAAATAGAATTATGAATAGAATATATATAAAACTGATTGCTTTAGGATTACCATTGGTTTTTGCATCTTGTGGTGCAAAGAAAATATTGGTAAAAGAAACTCCTGTAATGCAGAAAACGACGGAAAGATCTGAAAAGAATGCAGATGCTTTGGAATTAAAGAAACTGTCTTTTGTACAAAAGGTATCAGATAATTCCGTGTATGCTTCTAATATCGTTGGTGACTTAAGATTCAATATAAAAGCTGGAGGAAGAGACATTACAGTTCCGGGATCTTTGCATATGCGTAAGAATCAGGTTATACGTATTCAATTGTTTATTCCTATTTTAGGATCTGAAGTTGGACGATTAGAGTTCACACCTGATTACGTACTTGTAATAGATCGTATGCATAAGGAATATATAAAAGCTACTTATGATCAGTTAGATTTTCTGAAAGATAATGGCTTGACTTTCTATAGTTTGCAGTCGCTATTTTGGAATCAGTTGTTTCTTCCAGGAACAGATAAACTATCTGAAGCTTCATTGCACAAGTTTAGTGTGAAAATAGATGAAGTCGGAGAGAATAATCCTGTTTCATTAAAGAATAATAATATGAGTTTTGTTTGGAATGCAAATAAACAATCAGGATTGATAGCAGAAACAGACGTAACATATAAAAGTGCTCAGCATGGCATATCTACACTTAACTGGAAGTATTCCAATTTTACAAATGTTGGTGTGAAAATGTTCCCTGCTAAGCAGAATTTTAAGTTCACAACTACTGCAACAAAGCAAAAACAGGCTGCCGAAGTTACACTTGATATGGATGAAGTGACAACTAAAGACAACTGGGATGTAAATACTACGATTTCAAATAAATATAAAAAGGTAGAAGCCGCGGATATCCTCGGCAAAATCATGAGTTTGTAAATGAAAAGATCATTGGTTATACTACTTGCCACTGTTATGGCGTTGAACGTTTCTGCACAGAAAAATAAACCTGTACAGAAAAACAAGCAAAGTACTGCAGTAAAAGCGAAAAGAAGAAAAACTTCTTCAAATAATAAAACTGCAGTTTATACTAATGCCTCAATACGAGGTTTGCAAGGACAGCGTTCTAAGATTCAAAAGAAGATAAAAGAGCAGGAGCAAGCATTGCGACAAAATCAAACAGATGTAAAATTACGTCTGCAAAACCTTATCACTCTCAATACACAGATAGACGAGCGCCAAAAGAATATTGATGGTATTCAGCAGGATATCCATCATATAGAGGGAAATATTGATATTCTTAAGGCTCAGTTGAAGACTCTTGAAGGTCAACTTGCTGATCGTAAGGCTAAATATATAAAGTCAATGCGCTATATGGCGCGACATAATACAGTTCAGGACAAGTTGATGTTTATCTTTTCAGCTAAAAATCTTGCACAGATGTATCGTCGTCTGAGATTTATAAGAGAATATGCTGACTATCAAAAAGCCCAGGGCGAAATGGTAAAGGTAAAACAAGCTCAGGTACTTGGTAAGCATAAGCAATTGGAAAGTGTTAAGGGACAAAAGAATAACCTATTATATAAAGGCAAAAAGGAAAAGACTGCACTTGTTGGGCAACAAGATGAACAAAAGCAGGTAGTTGCCTCTTTGCAGAATCAACAGAAAACGATCCAAAAGGTTATTGCTGAGCAACGTCAGAAAGATGCAGCTATGAATGCGCAGATAGATAGATTGGTTGCTCAGGAAGTTGCTAAAGCTCGTGCAAGAGCTGCTGCCGAAGCTCAAAAACGTGCTGCAGCTGAAGCTGCTTCAAAGCGCCGTTCTGCAGAACTTGCACGTAAAAAAGCTGCTGCTGAAGCTGCTGCTCGTGAAAATGCACGTAGGATAGCTGAAGCAAAAGCAAAAGAAGAGAGATTAAAGGCTGAAGCAGAAGCTGCCGCAAGAGCTGCTGAGGCTGCGCGTCAGGCACAAGCAAATGCTGATCAGACTCGTAAGAAAGCGGCTGCCGATAATGCAGCTAGAGTTGCAGCAGAAGAACGTGCTCGAGCTGAGCAGGCTGCACGTGAAGCTCAGGCTCAACGTGTTGCAGCAGAACGTAAAGCTGCTGTAGATGATGCGCGCCAGAAGAAGATCATTGCCGATGCAACGAAAGAGGCTGATGATGTTCAGAGGTTCTCTACTGTGGATCGTATGATGAATGGCGGATTTGAGGCTAATCGTGGCCGTTTGCCAATGCCTATCACAGGAGGATATAAAGTAGTGAGTCATTTCGGACAGTATAATGTTGAAGGCTTGAGAGGAGTAACTCTTGATAATAAAGGTATTAATATCAAAGGTGCCCCAGGTTGTATGGCCAGATCAATCTATGATGGTGAAGTTAGTGCCGTGTTTGGATATTCTGGTAGTATGGTTGTTATGGTTCGTCACGGAGCATATATATCGGTATATTGCAATCTTAAGTCTGTATGCGTAAGTCGTGGTCAGAAAGTTAGCACACGTCAGGCACTTGGTAGTGTTGGAACAGATAATATACTTCAGTTCCAGCTTAGAAGGGAAACTTCTAAACTAAATCCTGAAGCATGGTTAGGTAGATAAATTTTTAAGAATAAATCTTAGATAGTGGCGCCGTCAAGTAATTCAATATATTGCTTGATGGCGTTTTCTATTTCTCCGATTTTAATGAATTCATCGGCAGAATGAGATCGTGAAGATTCACCAGGACCAAGTTTGAATGATTGGAAATTCATCAGAGCTTGGTCACTTAATGTAGGACTTCCAAAAGGTTTCATTCCCATTTCTTTGCATTTCTTAATTAAAGAATGCTCTGATGATATATGTGAGGAATTCAAACGGTATGAGTGAGCTTTTATTTCGGATTTACAGTTTTGTTGAATAAACTTGCAAACATCCTCATTTTTGTAAAATTCATTTGTCCTTATATCGATCAGTGCTGTAAGTTTGTCGGGAATTACGTTGTGCTGAGTTCCTGAGTTTATTACAGTTACAGTCATTTTTGTCGGACCAAGTAAATCACTTACTTTTTTGAACTTGTAATCTCTTATCCATATCAAGTCGTCTAAAGCCTCATAGATAGCGTTTATACCTTCGTTACGTGCAGCATGTCCACTTTTTCCATGTGCTATCAGGTCAACAACCATGAGTCCTTTCTCGGCTATGGCAGGTTGCATACCAGTAGGCTCTCC
>JAGPJJ010000201.1 GCA_018054505.1 Prevotella sp. | reverse complement strand
TGGAGAACAAGAAGCTGATTGAGGAACTGATGGGGAAGTATGTGGATAAGGAGGGGAATGCGTTGCCTTTGAAAAGAGAGAGGAAAGAAAGCAAACATGTTACTGACTGGAGGAATCTGGTCTGAAAGTAAATGCTATTATGCTACAAAAATTCCATATGCGTTAAATATTATATGTAGAATCTTTATTATGTGCCCCGACTTTGTCTTTTTTATAATCCATGAAAAAGGTTGAAGTTTGTCTTTTGGTAAGAGTAATAGGAAGAAACAAACTTAAAACATAGAAATCACGGGGACAACTCAGAAAATTGGATACTTCCTCACAGTTGCTTACGAATCAAAAGTAAAAGAATAAAATTATCCTAATTGGCTAACAGGAAAAACTATAGCTTAATTTATTAAGTAAAATTTCTCTGCAAGCCTATAAATTATAAAAAATAAGGAGCTGTTTACCAAGTCAGCTCCTTACTTTTTCCAATGGATGAAAATCCGTTTTTCCTACTTCCTTTTATACAATATTTTGTCGCACTTTATGTGCATAACAGATATCATAGAAATCACATTTAAATTTAGAGCTCTATTACATGATTTTGCATTGTTCCTTGTTCACAACTCTATCTCTAAACAACTTCATATTAGTAAAGTTTCTGGAAATATTTTGAACCAGTTCCAAATAATTATCGCTGCCATCTTCCCATTTATGATAAAACGGCTTTATAGAAACACAGTTTTCATGTTCAAAGACGGTATTTAGTAATGTTCGGTCTGAGTTTCCGCAAGAATGCCCCATTATCAAAACTTGAAAAGGTGCAGCTAAAAGAAACTCCAGCAAATCATGGTAATGTCTTGTTTCTAAATATTTAACGGATTTGACATTTCTAAGTAACTCATTGTCATTCATATCAAGAATAGACTGATAGCTTTTGTCAAGTTCATCCCCATAGCCAAAAATTATATTTTCAGGCTTTTCTAACTCACCATGAATATAATTGTGGGTAATATTGAAATTATTGTACATCTTAGCTGTTTTTGTATAGTTGAAACTCAACAACATGATACGTTTAGGGAGAAGTTTTTTGCGTTCTCCATTATTGTATTTAACTTCTGCAAAGCTAGATGTGTCAAATCCAATGTTATCCAAAGCTTTCTTTTTTCCTTCTGTTGAGAAATCAGCAGGGTCAAAGAA
Source organism: Prevotella sp. (assembly GCA_018054505.1). Lineage (GTDB taxonomy): Bacteria > Bacteroidota > Bacteroidia > Bacteroidales > Bacteroidaceae > Prevotella. Next base: position 2,149 of record JAGPJJ010000201.1, on the reverse strand, counting down.
GTCAATTATTGCATTATGAAGGTCATCCCTTACATTGCCTGTTTGTATTGTATGGAGGTATTCAATTAATTTTTCTTGAAGAAATACTAATTGCTCATTTAACTCACCGATCGTATAATCACAATCCGGGTTATCCATTCCCGCTTTCAACAGTTGATAATAGTCGTTTTCAATATCCACCCATCCTTTGACCTCTATTGATTGCAGAATAGTTTTGAAAAATGGGCAACATTCAATAGAGAAAACATCCGGCTGATCCTTGATATACTGAATAACTTCACTACCTGAGTATCTTTCTTTACGATAGATGTCTTTAAAAAAACATGAGTGGGTGAAGACAAAAACATTCCAGCAATTAATATTTACATTATCTTTGATAACCAAACGACAAAGGCAATCTTCTGATACATTTGTAGTATTACCGGCAAAAGCATATACTCGTTGGTCCCAATACCAGTTGATGAAATCCACATAACTTGTTTTAAAGCCATGTGCCATGTCAAATCCGTTTCCTATGATAACAAGTCTATTCATCCGGTTGTAATGATAATGTTAGTGTTATTGACTTAAATTATAGAATAATCTCCTTGTTCTTCATTTACAAGAAGTGGTTTTAAAAGCGTTTCCACCGACTCAAAAGTATTTTGTTTTGAGAAGTGTATCTTTGGTTGTCCCCACCATCCTTTAATATATTGCTGGTATTGGTATTGCAAGGTACGGCGAGGTGCCTGCGCCAAACTGCTATTATAAAAGGAATCCACAATATCAGAATGGTAATTGGTCAATGAAAAGAAATACTGCCAAGTTTCTGATATTTCATTTGCGCTGAATCCGGGACGTTCTATTATCTCCACTGCATCCAATCTGTGAACACCATCATGTTTAGAGAACGCAGCTTTAAGTATTTCACTTGCCTCCTTATCAGAAGAAGGTGCGCTATACCCAAAGATTGTTACCTTACCTGCTTTCGATATATAGTACTTTGCAACGTTCCATTGGTCACGGATAAAGATGTCGCTGTTGTAATCCTTTTGTTCTACAGGATACAGCAAAGGAACAACGTTATACGGTTTGCCACACTTTCTGCAATAGTTTTGTATAAGACCAAAGGTCATGCAATCTTTACACACACCAGCTCCCACATTTCCATGCAAGAACAGAATTTCCGGTCTATTCCGGGTAATCTTTGCCACTCTGTTATATGCTTGGATAAGAAGACTATCCCAGTTGAAGGATACAATGCAGTCTTTTTCTGTGAGCGAAAGAATTAAAAGGTCGTAGATGGTTAAGAAGGATGGAAGCTGCACATTTGAAAAATATTCATAAAGTTTTTTTTCCATTGCTATCCGTGCATTTTTACACTCATCACCACGCCTAAACAGCTCACTATATATATCTTCAAGATTCCTGCTTTTCGTTTCTAGCATAAATCCTTTAAGGATTCCATCTAACCCGACCTGTTCAATGGCTTCATTCATCGTTGGGCAAGATTTTCCCATGACCGCTCTTGAAGCACCTGCTCCAACTATTACGACATGAGGGCGTTGGCAATATAAATCTTTAAGGTTTTTCTTCATACACTAACTGATTAAATATTTTGCCTGTAAGCACTTGTTACATTATGCTTTATTTTACGGCCTTATATTTTGTTCGCTTTGTTTAAGCACCATAATTTCATTGTTCATACTTACTAAGTATGAAGGTGATTGTTCTCTGTCTGATTGTTCTTGAATATAAACAGATATATTACTTAAAAATACTTTATTCAAGGCGTGCTCTTTACATTACATGATGCACTGTTTTAACCTGTTTGCATTGGCCATAAAACTGCGTTTGATATGCAAATATAATGATTTTAATTCAATATCAATAATAGTCGTATTTGACAAGAAATCAACTTTATGGAATTTGCCGGCTTTTGTAATGGTAATTATATAATGGTACAGAAGTACAGAAAACTATGTAATAGTTTAAACAATCCATATTTGTACCAAAATTATCGTTTAAATATTATGCTTAAAGAGGACATCTGATGACATTTGATGACATCTGATGACACCTCTGAATCATAGCGCATTATCCCCATTTATCTTTGTTGTCGAATTCAAATTTATGTCTTACCCAAACGATTCGACAATGAAAAGAAGAA
>JAGPJJ010000200.1 GCA_018054505.1 Prevotella sp. | reverse complement strand
CTGCTTGTTTGTTCTTTGAAAGAAGAACAGAGAATTAAAGAATTTGGAAAGTAATATATGTCAAATCAAACATCAGACAATAACAAACGAATAGCGAAAAATACATTGCTGTTGTATGTGCGAATGCTCTTTACAATGGCTGTAAGTCTTTTTACATCACGAGTGATATTGAATACACTTGGTGTTGAGGATTATGGTATTAATAATGTGGTTGGAGGAATCGTAACCATGTTCTCTGTACTGAGTGGTTCTCTCTCATCATCTATCAGTCGTTTTATTACATTCGAATTAGGCAAAGGTAACATTGAAAGGCTAAAGACGATATTCTCTACAGGTGTGAATATACAGTTAGGAATGTCTGTATTGATAATCATCATTGCCGAAGCTGTTGGTATTTGGTTCTTGAATACCAAGATGAATATACCAACTGATAGAATGGTTGCTGCCAACTGGGTATTCCAATGCGCTATCCTCACATTTGTACTCAATCTTTTGAGTGTGCCTTATAATGCAGCTATCATTGCTCATGAAAAGATGTCGGCTTTTGCATATATCAGTGTCGTTGAAGTCTCATTGAAATTGATCATTGTTTATATGCTTATGATTTCGCCCTTCGATAGATTGGAAACCTATGCTGTTTTATTACTCTTAGTGGGAGCTGTTATCCGATTCATTTATGGCTATTATTGTAAACGCCATTTTGAAGAATGTACTTATCATTTTGTCTTTGACAAACCGGTTTTGAAAGAGATGACAGGATTTGCTGGATGGAATTTCTTGGGTAATGGTGCTTATATGCTTAATACGCAAGGTGTAAATATTCTCATGAACCTGTATTTTGGTGTCGCTGTAAATGCAGCACGAGGCATAGCAACACAAGTTGATGCAGCCTTGAAACAATTTGTTAACAACTTCACCACAGCAGTCAATCCTCAGATTACTAAGTCGTATGCTCAAGGTGATTTGGATTATATGCATAAGCTTGTATGTCGTAGTGCAAAGTTCTCTGCGTTCTTAATGTTGTTTTTTGCGATACCAATCTTGTTGGAAACGCAGAGTATTCTAACAATATGGCTAAAAACGGTTCCGGAGTATGCTGCGATATTTCTACAATTAATAATTATTTCATCCTTTGTAGATACGGTCCTTGCTAATTCTTTGGTGACTTCGATGTTTGCAACAGGTAATATAAAAAGATACCAAATCATAGTTACAACAATAGGATGTCTTGTGTTTCCATTCTCATGGATAGCATTTCAATTAGGATTCCAACCTGAAATCGCTTATGTTCTATACTTTATCATTTATACAGTCTTACTTGGAGTACGACTATACCTATTGAAAGATATGGTGAAACTTCCTGTAATGATGTATGTTCGTGAAGTCTTATATCGAGTATTGCCTGTCATGATAATCTGTTTTATTATACCAATGATGATACGTTATTCTATGCAGGAAGGCTGGATGAGATTGATATTGCTTTGTTTGGTTAGTACTATAGTTACGGCTGTCGTAGAATACAGTATAGGCTTAACTAAAAATGAGCGTAAGTTTATTGTAGGTAAAATAAATAACAAAAATATAAAGGATAAATATCTTAAGATGAAAGAGTTACTAACTAAAATGGGGGGGGTAAAAACCGATAATTTTTACCAATATCCTTGTGCTTTCTGTTTGTGTTATAACAAACAAGTGATGAACAATAAACAGGAGGCATGGCGATGAAGATATACAATTTGAGAATAGAGCGCAAAGAGGGTATGTCATACTTGATTTGCGATATGGAAGCTAAGTTCACAGATGTTAAGACCGTTTGGTATTCTGTTCATCAGGAATATGAAGACTGGTTAAATACTGATGTATATGACTCATTTTTGATTGCAGCTTTGTATCCTGCAATGTTCTATAAAGAGGATATCATTATTGAAGGTAATGTTTCAGAACGTCTGTTTTTCAATGTAAAGAACTATGTTCAAGACATTATTCGAGCTTTTCATCCAGAGTTCAGAAAGGCAAATGTAAAGGTTCAGGGTTTTTCAAACCCACAGCAAATAGCAAAAAATGTGGGTACGGGATTCTCGGCAGGAGTAGATTCCTTCTCTACCATTTATGACCATTTAGAAAGGGAAACTGATGAAAACTATAAGATATCATCATTGTTCTTTTTCAATGTTGGCTCACATGGTGGAGGCGGCGAGATTGCTCGCCAGCGTTTTTTGAAACGATTTAACTATCTGAAATCATTCCCTGAAAGCAAAGGCTTACCTTATATTGGAGTAGATTCCAACTTGTTTGATTTCTATTTGAAGCCATGGGAATATCAGGCGGGAGCATTCCTGCGTGCATCAGCTATTTTGTTGTTCCAAAGAAAGGTATCCAAGTATTTTGCATCTGGTTCCAATTCATATTGGGAATTGATGTATTTTCCTTTCTCTAAGAGAACGGAGTATATGGAAGTGACCTTCTATGATGTATATGTTAATACGCTGCTCTCTACTGAATGTACAGAGATTATTGATGATGGTAATCAATATAGCAGAACACAGAAGACAGAGTTGATTGCAGATTATCCACCTGCACACCAATATTTGAATGTATGTGTTGATCATGCTGATGATTATCTTTCTGCTCAGAACTGTTCTATTTGCTCTAAGTGTTTGAGAACATTGATTACTTTGGAGTCGTTGAATAAGTTGGAGGCATTTTCAAAGGTATTTGATATAGAGAAATATAAGAAGATAAGTTATAAATACAAGTGTGAGTGTCGTTTGTTATATGATACAGACGAATATGCCAAGGATAATGTAGATTTTGCCATAGCTCATGGCAATCCAATTCCATCCTATACAGAGGCTCGACTTTACCTTCTTCCTTCTCATGCAAAACATTTTGCAGGTAGAGTGTTGAGGAAGATGGCAAAAATAACTCATTTGAGATAAGAACGTATATGGCTTTAGATAGTGCTTCAAACAATAAGCGTATAGCTAAGAATACGATTCTTCTCTATTTTCGAATGTTTGTGATGATGGCTGTCGGCTTGTTTACAAGCCGCGTCATCCTCGATGCTTTAGGAGCATCAGATTATGGTATCTATAATGTAGTTGGAGGTTTGGTTACCATGTTCTCTGTCTTGACAGGAGCTATGTCTGTTGCCACAAGCCGATTCCTAACCTTTGCTTTAGGTGTCGGAGATAGAGAGCAGTTGAGAAAGACTTTCGTAACTGCAGTCAATATCCATTTATTGATAGCTGCTGCTATGATTGTCATTGCAGAGGTTGCGGGTATTTGGTTTTTGAACAATAAACTTAATATTCCTACTGACCGTATGGAGGCAGCTAATATTG
>JAGPJJ010000199.1 GCA_018054505.1 Prevotella sp. | reverse complement strand
ACTAAAATAAAGAAATATGATTGTTTGCATAGCTGAGAAACCTAGCGTAGCTAAAGATATTGCACGCATCCTTGGGGCCAATAGTTCCAGAGATGGATACATGGAAGGGAATGGATATCAGGTCACATGGACTTTCGGTCATTTATGTGAGTTAAAGGAACCAAACGACTACAGTGAGAATTGGAAACACTGGAGTTTGGCTGCTTTACCTATGATTCCATTGCGTTTCGGAATTAAACTTATTCCTGATGACGGAATTAAAAAGCAGTTTGCTACAATCGAAAAACTATATTCACAAGCTGATGAGATTATAAACTGCGGTGATGCCGGGCAGGAAGGTGAGCTTATCCAGAGATGGGTAATGCAGAAAGCGCACGTAAAATGTCCTGTAAAAAGATTATGGATTTCATCAATGACAGATGAAGCTATCAAACAAGGCTTTCAAGAACTTAAAGAACAGGAAAATTACCAACCATTATATCTTGCCGGACTAAGTCGAGCTATCGGTGACTGGTTGCTTGGAATGAATGCAACGCGCCTATATACTCTGAAGTACGGACAAAACAGACAGGTGCTTAGCATTGGAAGAGTACAAACTCCAACGCTTGCACTGATAGTGAACAGACAAAAGGAAATAGAAAACTTCAAACCAGAAACATATTGGGTGCTCGCTACAATATACCGTGATACACAATTCACGGCTACATCAGGTAAGTTCACCAGTAAGGAAGAGGGTGAACAAGCCTTTGCAACAATAGAGGGAAAGCCATTTTTCATAACTAATGTTCAAAAGAAGAAAGGTACAGATGCACCTCCACATTTATATGACCTTACTTCATTACAAGTAGATTGCAATAAAAAGTTTGGCTATTCTGCAGAAACCACACTTAACATTATACAGAGCCTCTATGAAAAGAAGTACACCACATACCCACGTGTTGATACTCAATATCTAAGCGATGACATTTATCCAAAATGCCCGCAGATACTTAATGGAGTGAGCCAATGCAAGATTGATAGTCAGCCAAAATATATGGAACTAGTAAAGAATCTTGCAGCAATCAGTGCCAAACTACCAAAGAGCAAAAAGGTTTTTGATACAAGTAAGGTTACTGATCACCATGCTATTATCCCTACAGGCGTGCCAGTAAGTGGCTTAACCAATATGGAGCAGAATGTTTTCGATCTGATTGCTACACGCTTTATTAGCGTATTCTATCCAGATTGTAAATTTTCTACAACAACTGTGCTTGGTGAAGTTGACAAGATTGAATTTAAGGTTACAGGAAAGGAAATTCTTGAACCTGGTTGGAGAGTTGTTTATAGCAAGGACACCAATACAAATGACGATGACGATAAGAAGAACGACGAAGAACGCACACTTCCTACATTCGTAAAGGGAGAGAATGGACCTCACACTCCTACCCTCACAGAAAAGCAGACTACACCACCGAAATACTATACTGAGGCAACATTGCTAAGAGCGATGGAGACTGCAGGAAAATTTGTTGACGATGATGAACTGCGTGCAGCATTAAAGGAAAACGGAATAGGAAGACCATCTAGTCGTGCTGGAATTATCGAGACTCTTTTCAAGAGAAAATATATACGCCGTGAGCGCAAGAATCTTATGGCTACAGCAACGGGAGTAGAACTGATTGACATGATTCATGAAAAACTACTCACCAGCTGTGAACTTACAGGTATCTGGGAAAAGAAGTTGCGAGATATTGAACACAAAAAATACGATGCAGCTATATTTATTGATGAGCTTAAAAAGCAGATATCAGATATTGTTAATGACGTATTGTGTGACAACAGTAACAGACGTGTCACTATTATGTCGGACGATGATATGAAAAAGGTTGCAAAGAAGAAAAAAGCTGCTCCCAAGAAGAAAACTAAAAGCGAAGAAACTGTTGTTAAAGATAATAAAGAGAAAGAAAGCAAAGCAACTCTTATGCCTAGTGATGAACTAATTGGACAGATATGCCCTACATGTGGAAAAGGACACATCATAAAAGGAAAGAACGCATACGGATGCAGTAACTGGAAAGAAGGCTGCAAGTTTGTTTTACCATTTGAATAATAATATAAACAAAGTAATTGCGTTATTATTACATGCGCAGATCATACTTTTTCTATATACTCATAGCACTATGCCTGTTAGCTTCATGCGGCGTAGAACGAAGTCTGAAAAAGGCTGAAGAACATTTGGCTATTGGCGAATATTATGATGCTGCAGCAATGTTCAAGAAAGCCTACCAGCAGACTCCTGCAAAAAACCGCAATGAAAGGGGATTATATGCTATTAAAATGGCAAAATGCTATGCAAAAATTAACCAGACAAAGCGAGCAATTGCGGCTTATTTGAATGCAGAAAGATATAATCACGCAACTAATGCAGATAAGTTGACATTAGCACGGATGATGCTAAAAGATGCACAATATAAGAATGCAGAGAAAATATTTTTATCACTAAAAGACTCACTACCAAATGATATACTAGTAAAAAATGGACTCATTTCTGCACAGAAAGCTGCTATTTGGAAAAAACAAGGTAGCAGATATACTGTAAAAAGAATGAATCAATTTAATTCAAGTAAAGGAGAATACTGTCCAAAACTTCAAGGTGACAAATATTCACAACTATATTTTACATCAACTAGAAACACAGCGCTTGGCGATGAACTAAGCGGAATCACGGGAGCTAAGAATGGTGACATATTCCTAACAGAGAAAGATGACAAAGGAAAATGGAGCAAACCTGAAGCCATCGTTGGAAGTCTTAACACTGAATTTGATGAGGGTGCATGTGATTTTTCACCAGATGGAAAGACTATGTATCTAACACAGTGCACCACAGATCCATTATATCCAAGATACGCAAAAATACTCACATCACAAAGAAGCGACGCTTCATGGAGTAAAGCCATTGAACTTCCAATAAGTAGAGATACACTTTCTAGTTTTGCACATCCAGCGATATCACCAGACGGAAATTGGCTCTACTTTACCTCTGATATGCCTGGAGGAAAAGGTGGACTTGATATATGGAGAGTACGGATAACACCAGCCGGACTTGGCGGATACGAGGACTTGGATTCAACTATCAACACTCCTGGCAATGAGGAATTTCCATCATTTCGTCCTAACGGAGACTTATATTTCTCTAGCGACGGACATCCAGGAATGGGGGGCCTAGACATCTTCATCGCAAAAACCGACAAGAATACAGGAAAGGTAAAAATTGAACATCCAGGATATCCACTAAACAGTGCAGACGATGACTTCGGCATGACTTTTGACGGTCCACACAATCAAGGTTTCTTCTCTTCTAACCGTAA
>JAGPJJ010000198.1 GCA_018054505.1 Prevotella sp. | reverse complement strand
ACCTCGTTTCAATCGAGCTTCTTTAATGGCTAAACCAAAGGCTCTAAAATCATATTTATCTTCTTTTTTACGCATAGTAGACCACCTCTATACATTTTATTGTTCCTACTGAATTAAAAACAGGTATAGAAAAACGTGTTATATGGTTTATAGGTTTATATTTAATAAAAAGCACTACTAAACGCCAATAAAAAAAACCGTTATATGGTAGTGCTATTTACGCTGTTAAAATATTGTATATTACTTCCAAATGGCGGTTTGTTGGAGGTCAACGTCGCCATGAAGTACATCATATACAATAAATTTCCTTACATTGGGTTCTTGTCAAAAAAAGTCGTCTATCTGCAATAGATAAGTACGTCCACCAATGTGGTTTTATAAATCATATAGATAGAATAACAGAAGCATGTAAACAGAGAAATAAATCTGTTTATATGCTTTTTTGGCTATTCAGAACTTTTTTACAAAGTTTATTTATCAGTAATGCAACAAATCCCCCTTTCACATTGGGACTAAGAGTGAAAGGAGATAAACGAGCAAGGCTCACTTCCTTTCCTAGACAGAAAGGGGGTGAGAAACATGAAACCATCTTCTTTTCAGACCACAATAGAAAATCAGTTTGACTATATCTGTAAACGTGCTATGGAAGACGAGCGAAAGAATTATATGCTTTATCTTTCAAGGATTGCAAAGCGTGAGGTGTCCTTTTCGGATGTTGGCGATTATCTTGTTAGCCAGTTTGCGACAACAGATAACTATTCAACTGACTTTCAGATTTTTACACTCAATGGGTTATCAGTAGGCGTTGAAAATGATTTGTTGAGTGAAGCATTACGTGAGTTGCCAGACAAGAAACGTGAAATTCTACTGCTGTTTTACTTTATGGACATGAGCGATTCAGAAATTGCAGACCTGTTGAAATTGAACCGTTCTACTGTCTATCGGCATAGAACCAGTGGACTAGCCTTAATTAAAAAGTTTATGGAGGAATTTGAAGAATGAAAACACAATATCCTATGATTCCCTTTCCTCTCATTGTAAAGGCAACAGATGGCGATACCGAAGCGATTAACCAGATTCTACATCATTACAGAGGGTACATAACGAAGCGTTCCCTACGACTTATGAAAGATGAATATGGCAATCAAAGTATGGTCGTTGATGAAGTCTTACGTGGAAGAATGGAAACCAGACTGATTACAAAGATTTTGTCATTTGAAATTAAGTAATATCCTCTCTCCTTTCGTGGAAGCGTGCTAAACCATTCCACGCTTCCCGAACAGGGAGGTTTGTTATTCCACCAAAGCATATTGAGCTTTCAATGTGTTTTGATAGGCTAACGAGCCATTGTTCTTTGAAAACTGAATAAAAGTAATCGAATACGTTTCGATAAGAAAAGAGCCAACGGAACTAACCGCCATGACCTATCTTATAAAGATAGCGAGCGATTCATGTTAGTGATCCGAGAAGCAATCTTTAGCAGGATTGCCTGCAACGACATTCTTATCGTGATAATGATACTCCCATACAGTCAATAGTCCGAGCGTGATAAAACCGTCGCAGGCAATGAGTATGGCTACATGAGAACCATGCAGGGGTGGAACTCCCGTGAGCTTTGCTAAAGCTGTTCGATTGCTGGTAAAACAACTTTTATGAAATCCAAATAAGTGATTTGGAAAGGAGGATTTTATGAAGCAGACTGACATTCCTATTTGGGAACGTTATACCCTAACCATTGAAGAAGCGTCAAAATATTTTCGTATTGGCGAAAACAAGCTACGACGCTTGGCAGAGGAAAATAAAAATGCAAATTGGCTGATTATGAATGGCAATCGTATTCAGATTAAACGAAAACAATTTGAAAAAATTATAGATACATTGGACGCAATCTAGCGTCGCCAAAGGGTCTTGTATATGATAAAATAGTATTAAGTCGTATCAAGGCTCTTTCCATAAAGGAAAGGAGCAAATGCCATGTCAGAAAAAAGACGTGACAATAAAGGTCGAATCTTAAAGACTGGAGAGAGCCAACGAAAAGACGGAAGATACTTATACAAATATATAGATTCATTTGGAGAACCGCAATTTGTTTACTCGTGGAAACTTGTGGCTACAGACCGAGTACCAGCAGGAAAGCGTGATTGTATCTCACTTAGAGAGAAAATCGCAGAGTTACAGAAAGACATTCATGATGGTATTGATGTTGTAGGAAAGAAAATGACACTCTGCCAGCTTTACGCAAAACAGAACGCTCAAAGACCAAAGGTTAGAAAAAACACTGAAACTGGACGCAAATATCTTATGGATATTTTGAAGAAAGACAAGTTAGGTGTAAGAAGTATTGACAGTATTAAGCCATCAGACGCTAAAGAATGGGCTATTAGAATGAGTGAAAATGGTTATGCTTATCAAACCATCAATAACTACAAACGTTCTTTAAAGGCTTCATTCTATATTGCTATACAAGATGATTGTGTTCGGAAGAATCCATTTGACTTTCAACTGAAAGCAGTTCTTGATGATGATACTGTCCCTAAGACCGTACTAACAGAAGAACAGGAAGAAAAACTGTTAGCCTTTGCAAAAGCTGATAAAACCTACAGCAAAAATTATGATGAAATTCTGATACTCTTAAAAACAGGTCTTCGTATTTCAGAGTTTGGTGGTTTGACACTTCCAGATTTAGATTTTGAGAATCGTCTTGTCAATATAGACCATCAGCTATTGAGAGATACTGAAATTGGGTACTACATTGAAACACCAAAGACCAAAAGTGGCGAACGTCAAGTTCCTATGGTTGAAGAAGCCTATCAAGCATTTAAGCGAGTGTTAGCGAATCGAAAGAATGATAAGCGTGTTGAGATTGATGGATATAGTGATTTCCTCTTTCTTAATAGAAAGAACTATCCAAAAGTGGCAAGTGATTACAACGGCATGATGAAAGGTCTTGTTAAGAAATACAATAAGTATAACGAGGATAAATTGCCACACATCACTCCACATAGTTTGCGACATACATTCTGTACCAACTATGCAAATGCAGGAATGAATCCAAAGGCATTACAGTACATTATGGGACATGCTAATATAGCCATGACGCTGAACTATTACGCACATGCAACATTCGATTCTGCAATGGCAGAAATGAAACGCTTGAATAAAGAGAAGCAACAGGAGCGTCTTGTTGCTTAGTAGTACAAATGAATTTACTACTTATTTACCACTTCTGACAGCTAAGACATGAGGAAATATGCAAAGAAACGTGAAGTATCTTCCTACAGTAAAAATACTCGAAAGCACATAGAATAAGGCTTTACGAGCATTTAAGAAAATATAAAAAGATAATTAGAAATTTATACTTTGTTTA
>JAGPJJ010000197.1 GCA_018054505.1 Prevotella sp. | reverse complement strand
GTTGTAATGACTGGTCCGAACGACAGACTTAGTGACCTCAACTCTTTCTTTATGGCTTCAGATCCAGAAGCCAAGAGTATCTGGACCAATATGTCTGTTAGGGATGGAGTATTCAGCAGACAGACTGCTTTGCAGATGTATTATCTAGGTTATGGAGGTAACTATAATACCACTACACGTTTCCGACGTTATACAGGAAATGGTCAACCTCCTGTAATTAAAGAGTATAAGGATGCTTCACATCTTCTTAAATCAAATCATTGGTATCATATCAAAATAGAGAAGGTAGGAAACAGAATAAGATATTTTTTTGATGGCGAATGCATCGTCGATTATATTGATCCAAAACCTCTTGAACAGGGCTGGTTTGGTTTTCGCACAACTCTTTCACATACACGTATAGCGAACTTCCACACATATAAAAGTAGTTTATCTGATGTTTCACTTCATTGGGTAGGAAATGTTCCTGACGTTGCTATGCCAGTAACATTTGGTGTGCCTTTTGCTAAGGGTGAAGTTACAGAGAAGTCGTTACATAATTATGGTATTTGCAATATTCCTGTTGATAGTTGGATAAATGCACGTTGGCAAGATGGAAGCGTAAAATGGGCTGCATTTTCGGCTTTAATACCTAAAGGAGTTAATGCTACCACATTAAAGGTTGGTTATGGACAGCATGTAAAGCATAAACTTGTGGACATTTCCAAAAATGGAATTATTGTAAATACTGGTGATATGAAAGTGCTGTTCCCAAGACATGGGAATAGTTTTATGGATTATATAATATATAAAGGAATAAAAGTTGCTGACATGGGGCGTGTTGTGGCTTCAACATCTTTATCATCATATAAGTCTGTCATAGATACATCCTATATTGAAAACTCTGGTGATGTCAGAGCTGTAGTACGTGTTAATGGTCACATGATAGGTGATAAAGAGTCAAACATGACGTTACCCTTTACACTTCGCTTTTATCTTTACTATGGGAGTGAACAAATAAGAATCCAACATAGCTTTGTTTATGATGGCAATCAGAATAATGATTTTATAAAGAGTCTTGGACTTCAGTTTGATGTTCCTTTTCGTGAAACAGTTTACAATCGCCATGTGGCGTTTTCTTTTGATAAGGATAGCGTATGGACAGAACCAGTGCAACCTCTTGACGGACGTCGTGAATTAAATAGAGATCACAATTATCTTTCTGACCAGATGAATGGATTGCGTATTCCTGAATATGCAACCTTCGATGAGGAACAGAAAAAACTTTTGGATGATTGGGCTGTTTGGGATGGATTCCGACTCTCGCAACTTAATGACGGCTCGTTTACTATTCGTAAACGTGCCACAGGCAAATCTCCTTGGATAGGAACTTTTACTGGTACAAAATCGTGTGGACTTGCTTTCGTTGGTGATGTAAGTGGTGGTATATCTGCTACTTTAAAAGATTTTTGGCAAAGTTATCCATCAACCCTTCAGATAGACAGTGCACGTGCAAATATGGCGCGTATGACTGTTTGGTTGTGGAGCCCTGAAGCCGAACCTATGGACTTGCGTCATTATGATAATAGAGCACATGGACTAGAATCCAGTTACGAGGATGTTCAAAAAGGCATGAGTGAACCTTATGGAATAGGGCGTACAAGTATTATAACGTTGCGTCCATATTCTTCTTATCCTGGAAAACAATGTTTGAAACAAGATGCAATAGTTTCCGCAGATGATGCTCGTCTACTTCCTGTACCTGAGTATCTGCATGATAAGAGAGCATTTGGTATTTGGTCGTTGCCACACCAAAATGCTGATTCCCTAACATCTGTTGTTGAAAATAAACTTAATTGGTGGATAGAAACATATAAGAACGCTTTAACAGATAATCATTGGTATGGCTTTTGGAATTATGGAGATTTTATGCACGCATATTCCCCAGAACGTTCAGAATGGCGTTATGATGTTGGTGGATATGCATGGGATAATACAGAATTGGCAAGCCCTGATTGGTTATGGTATAGTTTCCTACGTACAGGGCGTGCCGATATATGGAAAATGGCAGAGGCTATGACAAGGCATAACTCTGAAGTGGACGTATATCATTTGGGCGACATGAAAGGACTTGGTAGCCGACATAATGTAAGCCATTGGGGATGTGGAGCAAAGGAGGCACGAATTTCACAGTCTGCCTTCGATAGATTCCTGTATTACCTTACTTCTGATGAACGACTTGGAGATATTATGCATGATGAGACTGATGCAGATATGATGTTATATCATATAGATCCTATGCGCCTTGCCGAACCGCGTTCTGAGTATCCATGCACAGCTCCTGCTCGTTTACGCTTTGGCCCAGACTGGCTTGCTTATGCAGGAAACTGGATGACGGAGTGGGAGAGGACTGGTAACAAGAAGTATCGTGATAAGATTGTTACAGGACTAAAAAGTATATCTTCACTTCCTGATGGAATCTTTACTGGAAATCTTGCTAAAGGATATGATCCAGCAACAGGCAAAATTAGTTATGAGGGTGATGTGAATATGAAGGAAACAAATCACTTGATGACTATTATGGGCGGTTTTGAAATTATGAATGAATTACGTCAAATGATAAGAGTTCCTGAGTTTGAACACACATGGCTTGACTTCGCCCATCGATATCAAATTATGGCTGCGAAGAATCATAATCATTTTCCTGTAAGACGACTACAGGCTTTCGCAGCTTATTCGCTTAACGATAAGATTATGCGAAACGCTGCTTGGAATAGCCTGCTTAAAGATATTGATAACTTCTCAACAAATGATGCTTCACTTTGGAGTCTTGACGCAATATATATGTTGGAAGTAATTCCTGAAAAATAAAGAGCTTAGGCTCTTGTCTTAATATGGTTTCTCTTTTGGTAAAGTAATAGTTTAGCCAAACTATTACTTTATCTTACTGAATTTAAAGAAGTCCATATCAACATAACCGCCTGCTTGTTTTGTAGCATAATTGAAGATGGCAAACCTTGTACCCATAAAGAAACGACGGTAGTCGAAAATCATCTTGTAGTCGTTGCCTATTTTGTTCCATTTCTTATTGTCAAGGCTATAATAGAACTTTGCTATATCTTTACCTGGATTGAAATCTACATCAATGCGAAGATAAATCTTTTCTGAATTTATTTCTACACTGTCTTTTACGTTTTTCTTCACACCGGTAACAGCTTTCTCGCGATCACTTAAACTAACAGACTCTTCGCTCATTGTCAATATATGCTTTTCCCCTGTTTTGCTTATCGTTAGTATACCAGAATCTCCATTGAAAGCTGCGAATCCAGTATTGTCTCCATCTTTCATTTTACTGATGTCAAGACATACAACAGCACTGCTTTTTGGTCCTTTCATGCGTTGTGATATCGTGTTGGG
>JAGPJJ010000002.1 GCA_018054505.1 Prevotella sp. | reverse complement strand
GGTGTCCCACCTCTTCCCATTCCGAACAGAGAAGTTAAGCCCACTTGCGCCGATGGTACTGCAATGCAATGCGGGAGAGTAGGTAGCCGCCTTCTTTTAAACAGAAGCCTCGAAGATAGTAATATCTTTCGAGGCTTTTTTGTGTTTGTATATTTCTTATCTAATGTTTGTGATATGTTATTTGATATTACCAATCTCTATAATGGTTCTGGTAGCAATTATGTACTTTATAATTGCCATTTTTTATCAAAATAATGGAGTATATTTGCTCTTGTTAGCAATACATTAGGTAATATGTTTTGTAAAGAAAAAATACGGTGTAAAAATTGTTTACTTGCTGATTATCAATTATTTAGAATAGTATTTCTAATTCTTAAAAATAGACAATTTAAATAATAAAGGCTTGGTAAAACCGATTTTTTTTCGTATCTTTGCAAATGATAAGAATAAGGGTAATATTATGTATATTTATAATTACCCATTAAGGTATCTAACGGAACTGAGATTATAAGTGAAACTCTTTCTCACATAGACTTTAATCTCGAGCAATTTTTACTTTTTCTATTGCTCAGGTTCCATAAAGAAAAAAATATGAAGAGAAGAAACAAGATTGTGTTATTAATACTTATTGTATTCACATTTATTCCTGCGTCTGGTTTTGCAGCTGAGACTTCAGGGGTAGATTCAAAAAATTACGATTGGAATCCAGTGATGGATGCAATAGTACAGGTAGAAAGTCACGGTAATAACCGTGCAAAGAGAGGTAGCTCTGTAGGAGCTATGCAGATTACTCCAATTTTGGTAGTTGAATGTAATCAGATACTTAAAAGAAGAAAAAGCAAAAAGAGATATAAGCTATCTGATAGATTCAGTCTTTCGAAATCGAAGGAAATGTTCTTACTTATACAGTCGTATTATAATCCTTTCAATAATATAGAAAAAGCGGTGCGATTATGGAATGGTGGTCTTAATTACAGCATTCAACGAACACAGCGATATTTTGAAAAGGTTATGAATCTGGTGAAGAATTAATTTTATTCTATAGAGCCTGATTGCCAAAAATGGCAATCAGGCTTTTTTCTTGCTAATTAATCTTAATAATCCATTGTTTGACTAACTTTTAGATTAATTTTGTAGTCAAACATAAATATAAAATGTATAGATTATGAAATTAATTATTGTATTAGTAGTTGTTGTACTACTTGTTTTGTGGTGTATCTCTATTTACAACAATCTTGTAAAGCTGAGAAACAATCGTGAAAATGCTTTTGCAAATATAGATGTTCAGCTCAAACAGCGTCATGACCTAGTTCCTCAAATTGTAGCTACTGTTAAAGGATATGCTGATCATGAGAAGGAAGTCTTCATGAGGGTTACAGAAGCTAGATCTGCTGCTATGGGAGCAACTACTATTGATGATAAGATCAACGCAGAAAACGCTCTTACTAGTGCTCTTTCAGGATTGAAGGTGTCTTTAGAGGCATATCCAGAGTTGAAGGCCAATGAGAATTTTCTACAATTGCAAAATGAACTTTCTGATATAGAAAATAAGTTGGCTGCCGTTCGTAGATTCTTTAATTCAGCTACAAGAGAGCTTAATAATGCGGTAGAAGTATTCCCTTCTAATATTTTCGCGAATATGTTTGGTTTTAAGAAAGAACCTATGTTTGAAATCCCTCAGGAGAGCAGAGAAGAATTTGATAAAGCTCCTGAAGTAAAGTTCTAATCAGATGAAATATGTTGGAATGCAGACTCAGATAAGTCGTAATAACATCTTGAGTCTGCTTTTATTGCTTGTCTTTCCTTTTGGTATACTTGGAATGATGTGGGTATTCCTTGCCTTGATTAACTATTTTGGCAGTGGGGTCTATGACGATTATGGTCATGTAGTCTATCATTTCAATGCTGATGTTGTAAATCAGATGTTCTTATCTTACTTGCCTTGGGTTATTTGTGTTGTAGGTATATGGTTTATTATAGCCTATTTCTCAAATGTATCAATGATCAAGCAAGCTACAGGTGCACGCTCTGTAAGTCGTATGGAGAATCCACGTCTTTACAATATTGTAGAGAATCTTTGTATGACTTGTAATATGGATATGCCACAGCTTAATATTGTGGATGATCCACAGCTTAATGCTTTTGCAAGTGGTATAAATAAGAAAAGCTATACGGTGACGGTTACAACTGGATTGATGGATTTACTTGACGACAATGAACTAGCTGGTGTGCTTGGTCACGAACTAACTCACATACGTAATCGAGATACAAAACTTCTTATCACTAGCATTATTTTTGTAGGAATTGTTTCTACCGTCATGTCATTGGTATTGAATATGATGTATAATATGATGTGGTTTGGTGGAACTAGCAGACGAAGTAATGATAATGATAATGACAAAGGAAGTGGACTTTCTATTGTTGTAATTATGGTTATCGGACTTGTGTGCTGCGCTATAGCATACATCTTTACACTCTTGACAAGATTTGCTATTTCTCGTAAACGTGAATATATGGCAGATGCAGGAGGTGCAGAATTATGTGGCGATCCATTGGCTTTGGCTTCTGCATTAAGGAAGATTTCAGGAAATCCTGGTCTTGATAATGTGAAACGAGCTGATGTGGCACAGCTGTTTATAATTCAACCTGATGAAATGAAGCAGGGACTTTTGAGTTTCATGAATTCACTGTTCAGTACTCACCCTGATACAGAGAAGCGAATTGCTGTTTTAGAGCAATTCTAAAAATTATGATGTATTTTAATAAATTAAGAATAAAATCATTACTTGTAATAGGATTGTTTTCATCACAAGTATTAGCACAGCATGTCAGTTATCGTTCATTTGATCATTATAATGAAAGAGTAGCTGAATTTGAAAGAATGAGTGACATTGATAGTACCGATGTTGTTATGTTAGGCAATAGCCTCACTGAATACGCCGGAGACTGGAATAAGCTTTTAAAGTGCAAACATGTGAAGAACCGTGGCATTGCTGGTGATGATGCTGAAGGAATATATCAGAGGTTAAACCAAATACTACCAGGAAAGCCTAAGGCTGTTTTTTTAATGATTGGCATAAATGACATCAGTCATGGGTTGACAGCAAGCCAGGTCTTTGAAAAATGCCAGAAAGTCATTGATAGAATATGGGCGTGTCGACGTCATACAAAATTATATGTTCAAAGTATTCTTCCAATAAATGAAACTTTCGATCAATGGAAGGCGCTTGACGGTAAGACTGATGAAGTTGCTGCTGTAAACAGACTTCTGCGTCATTATTGCATAAGCAACAATATTACGTATATTAATCTGTTTAAGGATTTTAATCGACATGGAACAAATGAAATGCGTAAACCTCTTACAAGTGATGGACTTCATTTAACTCCGATCGGGTATAAAGTTTGGACTTTTAGATTGAATAGATATTTATAAACATAAAACGGATGCTGTACAGCATCCGTTTTTTTTATATATCATGAATTAGGTACTTAAATAATTATAAGTCCACAAATATTAAACCGTTTCAATAATTAACATTATTGTTGAATAAAGTAGATATGTCACGGCTAAGTAACAATGTGATGAGATTAAAATATGTGTAATATTTTTCCTCTTCATAGTATCTTAACTTTATGTATAGATTTCTTTAATTTCTAAACTGATGAACAGGACGCAAAATAGTCCTATTTATACAATTAAAAACTCGGAACACCTTTTTTAAAAGTGTTCCGAGATAATTTAGTTGCGGAGGCAAGACTCGAACATGCGACCTCCAGGTTATGAGCCTGGCGAGCTACCAACTGCTCCACTCCGCGATATTAACCAATTGAAAATTGAGAGCTTGAATTGTTTGTTATCCCTCGTTCTTGTTTTGTGAGTGCAAAGGTATGACTAATTTTTGAGACCACCAAATTTTTCTATGACTTTTTTTGAAATAAGTCTAATTATTACATATTATGTTTGGCTATCTAAAATAAATATCCTACATTTGCACATTATAATTATGATGTGCAATTAAAATCGCATAATAACAAATATGTCAATCTCAAGAACTAGGCAGAAGCTTGTGGACGTTGCAAGACTTTTATTTGCCAAAAATGGTATAGCCAATACAACGATGAATGACATTGCCGTTGCTTCTGGTAAGGGACGTCGAACACTTTACACGTATTTCAGTAGAAAGGAAGACGTGTATTCAGCTGTTATCGAATCTGAATTAGAACGTCTTTCTGATAGATTGGATGAAGTGGCAAGTATGAAGATGCGTCCTCAGGATAAAATCATCGAACTTATTTATACTCATCTTAGTATGATACGCGAGACTGTTGTAAGAAATGGTAATTTGCGTGCGGAGTTCTTTCGCAATATCTGGATGGTAGAGAAGGTGAGGAAGAACTTTGATGAAGACGAAATAGAACTATTCCGCAAGGTATATGCCGAAGGTAAGACTGACGGAGAGTTTGACATTGATGATGTTGATTTAGTGGCAGATATAACTCATTATTGTATAAAAGGACTTGAAGTTCCGTTTATATATGGTCGTCTTGGTCATGGATTAACCGAGGAAACCAGTAAACCATTAGTGGCAAAGGTCGTTTATGGTGCATTGGGAAAATCAATTGGTAGATAATTTTTTAATATATAACATTTAACAAATTAGAAAAATGGGATTATTAACAGGTAAGACAGCCCTTATTACAGGTGCTGCACGCGGCATTGGCAAGGCTATTGCTATG
The DNA here is from genome assembly GCA_018054505.1 of Prevotella sp. Taxonomy (GTDB): domain Bacteria; phylum Bacteroidota; class Bacteroidia; order Bacteroidales; family Bacteroidaceae; genus Prevotella. The sequence continues at coordinate 29,979 of JAGPJJ010000002.1, read as the reverse complement.
AAGTTTGCCGAAGAAGGAGCAAACATTGCATTTACAGATCTATTTATAGATGAAGAGCACGGTGGTCTGGCAACAGAGCGCGAAATTGCAGCTCTTGGCGTAAAAGCAAAGGGATATGCAAGTAATGCAGCTGATTTCACACAGTCAGAAGATGTTGTTGCTAAGGTTAAGGAAGAATTTGGCTCTGTAGATATTTTAGTAAATAATGCCGGTATCACAAAGGACGGTCTTATGTTGCGTATGACAGAACAGCAGTGGGATGCAGTTATTGCAGTAAACTTGAAGAGTGCCTTCAACTTTATCCATGCATGTGTTCCTGTAATGATGCGTCAGCGTGGTGGTTCTATCATTAACATGGCTTCTGTAGTAGGTGTTCATGGTAATGCAGGTCAGGCTAATTATGCAGCTTCAAAAGCTGGTCTTATTGCTTTGGCTAAGAGTATTGGTCAGGAGATGGGCCCTAAGGGTATTCGTGCAAACGCTATTGCTCCAGGTTTCATTGACACAGCTATGACACAGGCTTTGCCAGACGATATCCGCAAGGAATGGATTAGTAAAATTCCTCTTCGTCGTGGTGGTAATGTTACTGATATTGCAAACACTGCAGTTTATTTGGCTTCAGACCTTTCTAGCTATGTTTCTGGTCAGGTTATCCAGGTAGATGGTGGTATGAACATGTAATCAATAAGTAGAAGAAAATTGATTCCAGTTTACGAAGATAATCATATAATCATTGTCTATAAGAACAGTGGCGAAATCGTACAAGGTGATAAAACCGGTGATGAGCCATTGTCTGAGACAGTGAAGAAATACATTAAGGAGAAGTACCAAAAGCCGGGAAATGTTTTTCTCGGCGTGGTACATCGCCTTGATCGTCCTGTTTCGGGACTTGTAGTCTTTGCTAAGACATCAAAAGCGTTAACGCGCTTGAATAAAATGTTTCGTGATGGTGAAGTTCACAAAACATATTGGGCAATAACAAAGGATGCCCCAAAAGAATCTGAAGGTATGCTTACTGATTGGCTTGTAAGAAATGAAAAGCAGAATAAAAGTTATGCATACAGTCATGAGGTTCCTAATTCAAAGAAGGCTATTTTGCAATATAAGGTAATTGCTCATACTGATAATTATAATTTGTTGGAGATAAATCTCATGACAGGTCGTCATCATCAGATACGTTGCCAATTGGCAAATATGGGATGTCCGATAAAAGGAGATTTGAAATATGGGGCAAAACGAAGCAATCCAGATGGAAGTATATCTTTGTTGTCGCATCATGTAGAATTAGCTCATCCTGTATCAAAAGAACTTATTTCTATCGATTCGCCAGTTCCTGATGATAATTTATGGAAATCTTTGGCTGAGTCAGTGTAAGTTTTGTTGATATAATTTGCATATTTCGTTTTTTTATTTTATTTTCGCAATTAGTTATTTAACTAAGTTCGACAGAGTATGATCATAATATCTTAGTTGACATATTTGACGCCTATGAGAAAGTATGTAAAATGGGGTGTCGGAATAGTCGTTACTCCATTTATATTGTTTGCTATTTTGGCAATATTGTTTTATTTCCCTCCATTTCAGAAATGGGCAGTAAAGCAAGTAGCTGCATACGCCTCAGAAAAGACTAAAACAGAGATCACTATTAACCACGTAAATCTAGAGTTTCCATTAAATTTAGGTATTGAAGGTGTAAAGGTACTTCAGAAAAACGATTCAATGCCGCAGCTAAATGATACTGTTGCGGATATAAGGAAAGTTGTTGCCAATATAAAACTCATTCCTCTTTTCAGTAAAAAAATAGATATTGACGAGTTGAGCTTTGACGGGATGAAAGTAAATACAACCAATTTCATTCATGAAGCACGCGTTAAGGGAACTATTGGGAGAATGGATTTGGTTTCACACTGTATTGATTTAGGGGCAGAACACGTAAATATTGATAAGGCTAATCTAAAGAATGCTGTCCTTGACGTGGCTTTAAGTGATACCGTTCCTAAGGATACTACAAAAAAAACAGTTTTTTGGAAAATCAATGTTCATAAGTTAAATGTAGAGAAGACAGACTTGACTCTTCATATGCCAGGTGACACAATTCAAGTTCAGGCTTATCTTGGTAAGTCTGTTGCTGAAGGTGGATATTTCGACTTGTATAGAAGTGCTTATAAAGTTAAACACTTTGAATGGAATGACGGAAGATTAAATTATGATAACAATTTCAAAGTACATAGTAAAGGATTAGATTATAACCATGTTAGCCTTAGCAATATAGCTATAGGTATAGATAATCTATCATATCGTGCCCCGAATTTGGTGATGGATTTACGTGGATGCCGTTTCAATGAGAAAAGTGGAATCGCGGTTGATGCATTAGCTGGCAAAATAGCTCTAGACTCTACTAAATTGTTATTGCAGAGGTTTTATTTTAAAACACCACATTCGTATCTGCGTGCAAAAGTATCATTAGATTTGAAAACTTTTGCTAAAGATAATCCAGGAAAGTTTAATGTGTCGTTGAACGGAAAGATTGGAAAGCCGGATTTGATGCATCTCATGAGTAAAATGCCGTCTACATTTATCAAGCAATGGCCGAATCGTTCTCTAACTATTTCGGGGACAGCTATTGGTAACATGCAGGCAGTCTGTTTCTCAAGTCTTTCAGTCAATTTGCCAACAGCATTTAATATAAAAGCAAAGGGGTTTGTTGCTAATCTTGATAAGATAAAGAAACTTCGTGGTAGCATTAATCTCAGGGCACATGCATATAAAATGGGCTTTGCAATGTCTATGCTTCCTAAAAATATAACAAAGAAAATTAGAATACCAAGTGGAATATATACAGAAGGAAATATAAAATTTAATGGCAATCGATATTCTGCAAACTTGATAGCAAAGGATGGTAAGGGACGTCTGAGCGCTGTTGGCGATTTTAATGCTGACCGAATGGCTTATAATGCAACAATAAATGCTTCAAATTTACAGTTGCAACATTTTGTTCCGAATTATGGTTTGCATACTTTTAGTGGTTTTGTTTCGTTGAAGGGTAGAGGAGTGGACTTCACTTCTCCGCGCACAATGCTAGTTTCAAGATTAAACATAAATAAATTTAATTATGGCGGCTACAATCTTGATCGTGTAAACGCAAATGTAAAATTGCAGAATGGTGTTGCTTTTGCTGCAATAAACAGTTTGAATCCTTTGTTAAAGGGTAAGATTGACATTAGTGCTTTGGTACACAAGAATAATGTCAAGGCTACTATCGTCTGTGATTTGGCTAAGGTAGATTTATTTAATCTCAAGCTGACAAAGTCACCTTTGTTTGCATCTATATGTGGTCATCTGGATATAGAGTCTGACATGAAGAAATATTATCAGGTGAGTGGAATGGTGAATGATTTAGCTATTAATGACACTAAGAAATTTTATAAGTCAGACGCTATTGCCGTTGATCTACTTTTGCGGAATGATACAACACATGCACTTATCAATAGTGGTGATTTTAATATTGATATTGATGCAAAAGGCGGTTACCAACGATTACTGAGTCAGGGACAAAGTATCGTAAAAGAGATTCAACGTCAACTTAAAGACCGAGTCATCAATCAGGTAATGTTGCGCAGAAAGTTGCCAGATGCAAGTATTACTTTCTCAAGCGGCAAAGATAATTTCTTGGTATATCTGCTTAATAAATATGGTTATTGTTTTTCTAGAGCAAATGTGGATATGCGCTCTTCTCACATCGCTGGTCTTACAGGAAATTTGAGTATTGACTCTTTGGTGATGGACAGTATCAGACTTGACACTGTTAAATTGAACATAAAGTCAGATCATGATAAATTCATCTATACTGCTCAAGTTATCAATAATAAACGAAATCCCCAGTATGTGTTCCGCGCTATTATAGATGGAGAATTAAATGAGCATGGTTCACTTTTGAAGGCAAAACTTTATGATGCTAAGCAAAAATTAGGAATTCAATTTGGACTGTTGGCAAAGATGGAACAAAATGGAATAAGAATGAGCCTATTGGGTGATAATCCTATACTTGGCTATAAGACATTTAATGCTAATGAGGGTAATTACGTTTTCTTAGGCGATGATAAACGATTGTCTGCCAATCTTCAGTTAAAGTCTGCTGACGGTATGGGAATTCAGTTGTTTACAGATGATGAAAACAAAGAAGCACTACAAGACCTGACATTCTCATTGAACAAGTTTAAGCTTCATGATATCCTTTCAGTATTGCCTTATACTCCAAATGTTTCAGGAGTTTTAAATGGTGATTACCACTTAATACAGACTAAAGACGAAATGTCTGTGTCATCAAATATGACGATAGATAAGATGGTGTATGAGAATTGTCCAATGGGAAATATCGCAACTGAATTTGTCTATATGCCAAAGAAAGATGGTTCACATTATGTTGATGGTATACTTTCGCAAAATGGATTAAAAATAGCGACTATAAAAGGAACATATCAGTCTGGTGAAACAGGATTGATTGATGCAAATATAGGATTTGATCGTACTCCAATGTCTGTTTTTAATGGCTTTATTCCAAATCAAATTATCGGTTTCAAGGGATATGCAGAGGGAACTCTTTCTATGAATGGAACCTTGTCAAAGCCAAATATTAATGGAGAAGTTTATCTTGATTCAGCATATCTTGTCAGTCAACCATATGGTGTAGAGATGCGTTTTGATAATGATCCCGTAACTATAAGTGGAAGTAAATTGCTATTTGAAAATTTCCAGATGTATGCGCATAACGATAGTCCGTTGATGATGGCTGGATATCTTGATTTCTCAGATCTGAGCAAAATGTCTATGGATGTAAAGATGAAAGCATCTAATTTTGAAATTATTGATTATAAGGAAAACTTACGTTCAGAAGTCTTTGGTAAGGCATTTGTTAATTTCTATGGAAATATGTCTGGGCATTTAGATAATTTACAGATGAAAGGAAAGCTCGATGTGCTTGCAGCAACTGATATGACATATATATTGAGAGATTCACCTATAACAACAGATAACCAATTAGATGGACTTGTGAAATTTGTAGACTTTCATAATTCAGCAACTCAGACTGTTAATCGTCCTCCATTGGCAGGTTTCAATATGGACTTATCGATGAATATCAATGAAAGTGCTCATATACTCTGTGCACTCAATGCAGGAAAGACAAACTATGTTGACCTTATTGGAGGTGGAGATTTGAGGATGCAATATAATACAGTAGATAATCTTAGACTACGGGGTAGATATACTTTGAATAATGGTGAGATGAAGTATTCATTGCCTATAATTCCACTCAAGACATTTAATATCCAAGATGGAAGTTACATTGAGTTCAATGGCGATCCGATGAATCCAAAACTTAATATTACAGCTACAGAAACGAATAAGGCTACAGTGTCTTCAGAAGGAGGTACCGGTAGAACTGTTTCTTTTGAATGTGGTGTGAAAATAACAAAGACATTGAAGGATATGGGATTGGAATTCCTGATAAATTCACCAGAGGATATGGCCATTAGCAATCAATTGAACACTATGAGCGTTGAAGAGCGAGGTAAGATTGCTGTTACGATGCTTACCACGGGTATGTATCTTACTGATGGAAATACGAATGGATTTTCTATGAACTCCGCATTAAGTGCGTTTCTGCAAAGTCAAATCAATGGACTAGCTGGAAATGCATTGAAAACTTTGGATTTAAGCATTGGTATGGATAATGCAATAGATGCAACAGGAAATCAGCATACAGACTATTCATTTAAGTTTGCAAAGCGATTTTGGAATAACCGTTTAAGAATTATTGTAGGTGGTAAATTCTCTACAGGCCCAGATGTTGCAAATCAAAATCAGTCGTTCTTTAGTAATGTGTCTTTTGAGTATCGTCTTAATGAGGCTTCAACACAATATCTGAAACTATTCTACGATCGTGATAGTTATGATTGGTTGGAAGGAGATGTTGGGCAATATGGAGCAGGTTTTATATGGCGTCGTAAAGTGCAGCATTTTAGTGACTTGTTCCGTTTTAAGGATCAGTCTTCTTCGATACCTATGGTAATTGAGAAAAAAGAGAGAGTAAAGCAAAAATAGATATGAATCCAAGAATATATAAATACATATTGTTTATTTGCTGTTTAGCTCTGCTACCAGCTTGTTCTACTACGGACAAAGTTCCCGAAGGTGATCAGCTGTATGTGGGATTGACAAAGATAAAATATACAAACTACGAGAATAATTCACATTTCAATTATACTCGTGATGAACTAGATGCAGCATTAGCATGTGCTCCAAATGGTGCGTTGTTTGGTAGTTCATATTATAGCACACCGTTTCCTTATGGACTTTGGATTTGGAATGCTTTTTCTCAATCAAGGGGAGCATTTAGCAAGTGGATCGTAAAATCATTTGGTAAGGCGCCTGTTTTAATGAGTTGGGTAAATCCTGCATTGCGTGCTTCTGTTGCTCAATCCGTACTTAAATCACATGGATATTTTAATGGAACAGTGAGTTATAACACCATAACAATGAGTAATCCAAAGAAAGCCAAAATTGCTTATGATATAGACATGGGGCATTTGTACACAATTGACAGTGTGGCTTATGAAAGATTTCCGAAGGATGCTGATAGTTTATTAAAACAAACATTGCCCGATGCCGTAATCCATAAGGGTGATGCTTTTGATGTAACAACATTGGATGCAGAAAGAACACGAGTAAGTTCATTATTTCGTAATAACGGATATTATTATTATCAGCCAAGTTATGCCTCATATCTTGCAGATACACTAACTGTACCAGGTAAAGTATTGATGAAATTTCAGCTTGCAGATCAAATTCCAGATAAAGCAAATCGTAAATGGTTTATTGGAAAAGTAGACTTACAGTTGAGAAAACAAATTATGGAACAGCTCAATGACTCGTTAAAGCATCGTAATTTTACAGTACATTTCACAGGACGCCATTCTCCAATACGTCCAAGAGTTATCATGCGCGATTTAAAGCTTAGACCAGGAAATTTATATAGTTATGATAATTATTTGGAATCTTCAAACAGAATTTCTGGTAACGGATTGTTTAGTATTGTAGATTTTCAATTTACACCACGTGATACTTCTGCTACATGTGATACACTTGATTTGGCTTTGAATTGTGTGTTTGATAAGCCTTATGATTTTTATGTAGAGACAAATTACACTGGTAGAACTAGTGGAAGAATGGGACCAGGAATGGTTGTTGGCTTTACAAAGCGAAATGCATTTCGTGGGGGTGAAAAATTTAACATGAATATTAAGGGGTCTTATGAGTGGCAGTCAGGGCATACAGCCAGTGGAAATAGTGATAGAATAAATTCGTATGAATATGGTGGAGATGCTTCTTTAGAGTTCCCAAGACTCATTATGCCCTTTATGCAGCGTCGAAGATTTTTCACGACACCATCAACCGTGTTGAAGGCTTCTACGGATATCATCAATCGTGCTGGATATTTTAAACGACATATAGCATCTGGTGAATTGACATATACATTCCAGACAAGTAAGAACTCAATGCATCAGTTTAGTCCTATTATACTTGAATATGAGTATATGTCGTCACACACAGCTAAATTTGATTCTGTGATGAAGACAAGTCCCTACTTGCAGATTTCTATGAAGAATCAGTTTATTCCAAAAATGAGATATAGTTATATCTATACCAGTGATAAGGCATATCGAAGTCCTATCTGGTGGCAGACAACTATCAGCGAGGCAGCGAATATACTGTCGTTAGGTTATACTATTGCAGGAAAGTCATGGAGTGAGAAGGATAAAAAGATGTTTAAAAATCCTTATGCTCAATATGTGAAAATAGAAACAGAGTTCAGAAAGACGTGGCGATTGGCAGAACATTCAAATCTTGTGGCGCATTTTGATCTTGGAGCAATATGGGCTTATGGCAATTCTGATATGGCACCGTGGAGTGAACAGTTTTATGTTGGTGGAGCAAATAGTGTGCGTGCATTTACAGTAAGAAGCGTGGGACCAGGATCTTATTATCCAACAGCAAGTACTTATTCTTATCTAGACCAGACTGGAGATATAAAGTTTCTGGCCAATTTAGAATATCGTCCACATCTTCTAGGCAATCTTTATGGTGCTGTTTTCTTGGATGCAGGAAATGTGTGGACGATGCATGATAGTCAAGACCGTCCAGGAGGAAAGTTCCAGCTAAATAATGCAGTGAAAGAAATGGCTCTAGGTACTGGTATAGGATTGAGATATGACTTAGACTTTTTTGTGATTAGAGTAGACTGGGGAGTAGGTTTACACCTTCCATATAAGAGTGGCTTTTACAATCTTCCAAATTTCAGAGACAGTCAAAGTTTACATTTGGCTATTGGAATGCCATTCTAGTTATATAAGAATAAGGTTCTTTGTTAATTTATGGAAGGATATTCTATAAATGGGCTAGTTCTACCAGAAAAAGTTTTTTAAATGTCACTAATGTCATAATGTCACAAACCCTTTGTTTATCGGGCTTCAGCCAGTGACATTAAGTGACATTATCGGGGTGAAAGTGGCATTAAGTCCTAAAGTTTACCTGTTTTTTGCGTTTTTTTCGCAATTATGCTATTTGCATAATACATATTTGTGCTTATGAAGTTTTATTAAGCATAAAGGTAAGCTTCTTAAACTGCATGAATAATTCAAAATATCTACTCATGCCTATATTTAAATAATGAAAGAAAGAATTTGGAGGATGCAAATATATTTAGAGACTGAGCACACAAACTATTACCTAAATTATCGCAACTTTTGTGTAATTCGATTACATCAGCACGTGTGTAATCCGATTACACAACGTATGTAATCGGGTTACACAACGTATGTAATCTGATTACACAACGTATGTAATCTGATTACACAACGTATGTAATCTAATTACTTAACGTGAAAAAAAGATTACTCAACGCTGGTAAACGAATAATTATCAATAAAGCGACAAGAACACGGTTGGTGACAATTACTATTATTTATGGAGTTGGTTACTGAAATAATAATTAGCCATATTGCGAAGTATAGAGCACATGGTCACGAGTAAAGATTATCATAAACGAAAAAGTGTCTATGCATCTGTTTGTATATTTGGTAATAAATCGCCAAAAATAGGTGTGATTTGCTGTTTAATGCCACTTTTACCCCGATAATGTCACTTAATGTCACTGGCTGAAGCCCGATAAACAAAGGGTTTGTGACATTATGACATTAGTGGCATTAAAAAAAACTTTTTCTGGTGGAGTCAAGCACATTTATGAATGATATTACCCCAAATTGACTAAGAACCCAAAATAATCAGTTACAGCATAAAAAAAATGTTATGTTGATTAAAAAGTGTGGCGATACTTATTCATTCTCAGTATTATTTGTTAAATTTGCAATTCAAAATAAAGTACGATTCAAATTAAAGCACAATAAAAATATTATTTATGAAACCTACATTGTTACTTTTAGCTGCCGGCATGGGCAGTCGTTATGGTGGTCTTAAGCAATTAGATGGTCTTGGTCCAAACGGAGAAACCATTATGGACTATTCTATTTATGATGCTATTCAGTCAGGATTCGGTAAAATCGTATTTGTTATCCGTAAAGATTTCGAAAATGAATTCCGCACAAAGATACTTTCTAAGTATGAGGGTCATGTTCCTGTAGAGTTGGTATTCCAGAGCATTGATAATCTTCCAGAAGGATTTTCAGTACCTGAAGGCCGCGAAAAACCATGGGGAACAAACCATGCTGTACTTATGGCAAAAGATGTTATAAAGGAACCTTTCTGTGTTATTAACTGTGATGATTTCTATAATCGTGACTGTTTCAAGGTAATCGGTAAGTTCTTGGCTGATCTTCCAGAGGGAAGCAAAAACACTTATGCTATGGTTGGTTTCAGAGTTGGTAATACTCTTTCTGATAACGGTTCTGTAGCTCGTGGAATATGTTCAAAAGACGCTAACGAAAATCTTACAACTGTTGTTGAGCGCACAGAGATTATGCGTGTAGATGGTAAGGTTTCTTACAAAGATGAAGATGACAAGTGGGTTGCTGTAGAGGATAATACTCCTGTATCAATGAATGTTTGGGGTTTTACTCCAGATTATTTTGAGCATAGTGAGGCTTACTTTAAGGAGTTCCTTTCTGAACCAAAGAATATGGAAAATCTTAAGGCTGAATTCTTTATCCCATTGATGGTAAACAAACTTATTAATGAGAATACAGCTACAGTAAAGGTTATTGATACAACAAGTAAATGGTTTGGTGTTACTTACGCAGCTGATCGCCAGAGCGTAGTAGACAAGATTCAGACTCTAGTTAACGACGGTGTGTATCCAAGTAAGCTATTCTAATTTGGTAAATAGTTAGAGAATAGAAACTATTCTTTAAACATTGATATAAGATTGGTCAGGAATGTTTGCAGTATATTTATTGCATCAATTCTGACCAAATTTTGTTTCTAATATATTAGGTTTCACCTAATTTTATTACCTTTGCAATCATTATGCAGATAGATATTATAACAGAGAATGAAATCGCTGAGTTGAAAACTCTTATTAGCGATGCAAACAAAATAATACTTGTAGGACACAAAAGTCCTGACGGTGATGCCATTGGTGCTTGTCTTGGTTTGGCGGAATATTTGCGCCAACAGGGTAAAAACACGTCTGTATTTGTTCCTGATGCATATCCTGATTTCCTAAAATGGTTGCCAGGTACAGAGAAGATTGTAAGATACGATAAGCATAAAACAGAAATAGATGCTGCTTTCAAAAATGCAGATTTGGTATTTTGCCTTGATTTTAATGATATCGCAAGACTTGAAGATATGCAAGAAAGTGTTGAATCTTCTCCTGCAAAAAAAATAGTAATAGATCATCATCTTAATCCTATTATAAATTCTGTCATAACGGTTTCGCATCAAGAAGCATGCAGTACATGTGAATTGGTTTTCCGCTTGATCTATCAACTCTCTGGTATTGAAAATATGACACGTAAAATCGCTGTTCCATTATATTGTGGAATGATGACAGATACAGGCGGCTTTACTTATAATTCAGCACGTCCTGAAATATATTCAATAATAGGACTACTTCTTACCGTAGGAATAGATAAAGATAAAATTTATCGTAATGTATTCAATAATTACAGTCCATGGGCAATAAGATTTCGTGGATATTTGATGAGTCAAAAGTTGAATGTATTTGATGAATATCATGCATCTTATTTCACTGTAAGTAGACAAGATATGAAGGATTATCACTTTATTAAAGGTGATTTAGAAGGACTTGTAAATGAACCTTTGCGTATAAAAGGACATAAGTTTTCAATATCACTTCGTGAGGATGACCGTCACGACAATACGATTCTTGTAAGTTTACGTTCTGTTGATGATTTTCCATGTAATAAGGTTTCTGAAGAATTCTTTAATGGTGGAGGACATCTTAATGCTAGTGGAGGAAAACTACATTGCAGCCTTGCTGAGGCTGAACAAATAGCCCGCAAAGCCATAATTAAATTTGGTGATATGTTGAAAGCTTAAAAATTGGGAAATATAAATAAAAACTTTCATCATAATCTTTCTATATGTTAGCTTTTTAGTATCTTTGCATCAAAATGATAAGATAAGTGGTACTTTTGCATTATCTTTGCCATTGTAATTTATAAATTTAACGATGAAGAAAACTCTATTTGCACTTCTCGCTTTGGTTGGTATCATGATTTTCGTTTCATGTAACAATTCGGAAACCTATGCTGATAAGAAGAAAAAAGAACGCTCAGCAATTAATCAGTTCATTGCTGACTCTGCTGTTAATGTAATTTCTGAAGCAACTTTTTTTGCGCAAGATTCTACAACAAATGTTAGTAGAAATGAATATGTTCTATTTAATAGTTCTGGTGTTTATATGCAGATTGTGAGAAAGGGTACAGGCTCTAAATTGCAGAGCGGTGAAACTTCTCCTGTTCTTATGAGATTTACAGAGGTTAATCTTATGACTGATTCTGTTTTGTTGTCTAACGATGTACTTAAGTATTCTGCTATCGTAGATCATATGAACGTTAGAAATATTTCTGGTTCTTTCTATGGACAATTTGTATCTGGTGAAAGTTTGTTTGCTAGTTATTATAGTACAACATCAGTTCCAGCAGGATTATTGGTACCATTCGCTTACGTCAATCTGGCTCGTTATGCGTCAGCCGAAAGTGATATTGCAAAGGTAAAGTTAATTGTACCATCTGCTAAGGGTACTACTATTGCATCAAGTAATGTGTATCCTTGTCTGTATGAAATTACATTGCAAAAAGGTAGATAACATATAAATATATGACACTAATTAAATCTATTTCCGGTATCCGCGGTACTATTGGCGGACATGCCGGTGACACACTTAACCCTCTTGACATCGTAAAGTTTACTTCGGCTTATGCTACATTCATTCGCCGCAGTAAGAAATCAAATAGCAACAAAATTGTTGTTGGTCGCGATGCTCGTATTTCTGGAGACATGGTTAAGAATGTTGTGTGTGGTACTCTTATGGGTATGGGATATGATGTTATCAACATTGGTCTTGCTACAACACCGACAACTGAACTTGCTGTGCGTATGAGTGGAGCTGATGGTGGTATTATCATCACTGCAAGTCACAACCCACGTCATTGGAATGCTCTTAAATTACTGAATAATGAGGGCGAATTCCTAACTAAGGAAGATGGTAATGAAGTTCTTGAATTTGCAGAAAAGGAAGACTTTGAATTTGCTGATGTAGATAATCTAGGCAAATACGAAGAAGACGATACTTTCGACAAGAGACACATTGATAGCGTTTTAGCATTGAAGCTTGTAGACGTAGAAGCTATCAAAAAGGCTGGCTTCAAGGTTGTTGTTGATTCAATAAATTCTGTAGGTGGTGTAATCCTTCCTGAGCTATTGAAAGCTTTAGGCGTAGAATATAAATTCCTTAATGGAGAAGCAAATGGTGATTTTGCACACAATCCAGAGCCAATTGAGAAAAATCTAGGCGGCATAATGGGTGAGCTTGCTAATGGTGGTTATGATCTTGGTATTGTTGTAGATCCAGATGTAGACCGTTTAGCGTTTATCTGTGAAGATGGTAAGATGTTTGGTGAGGAGTATACCTTAGTTTCTGTTTCAGATTATGTTTTGAGCAATACACCAGGTAATACAGTCTCTAATTTGAGTTCGACACGTGCTCTTCGTGATGTTACAATTAAACACGGTGGTGTTTATACTGCTGCTGCTGTAGGCGAGGTTAATGTAACTACAAAGATGAAAGATGTTCATGCCGTTATTGGTGGTGAAGGTAATGGTGGAGTTATATATCCAGAGAGCCATTATGGTCGTGATGCTCTTGTTGGTATTGCTCTATTTTTGTCTAATCTGGCACATAAGGGCTGCAAAATAAGCGAACTTCGTGCAACTTATCCAGAATATTGCATTGCAAAGAATAGAATAGATCTTACTCCTTCTACTGATGTAGATGCAATTCTCGTTAAGGTTAAAGAGATGTATGGCAAAGAAAGTAATGTTCAGGTAACTGACATTGATGGTGTAAAGCTTGACTTCCCTGATAAATGGGTACATCTTAGAAAAAGTAATACAGAGCCTATTATTCGTGTATACAGTGAAGCTGCAACTATGGATGAGGCTGATGCTTTGGGTAAGAAACTTATGCAGGTTGTTTACGATATGCAGTAATCATTATAGAAGACATATAAAAAGTGCGATTCAAAAATGAATCGCACTTTTTATATGCGTTTATTTGCTCATGAATTCGCCTTGAACTAAAGCTATTTTGATCCACAGGTCCATATATTTCTGTTGAAATGAAACGATGTCAGTCGCATTTCCTTTGTCATCATAAATATGAGTGATTGGTTTCTTATTCTTAATATCCATCGATATAGCTTCTTTGCCATTGTCATGATAGAATTTTAAAGATTTTAAAACACCATTGTCAATATTAAAACAACCAGTTTTATCATCTTCTGTCCAGATTTCTCCAGTATATGGTTTTTTATCAAAAAATACAGAATCTTGTTTAAAGCTTACTTCATTTGTATGTATTTTCTTCATACATGAAGATGTCATCAATATGGCAATAAATAATATAACGAATGTCTTAAATTGTTTCATTTCTAATTTGCCTTATCTTTATTTTGTATGCCTTCGTCTTCAGCTAATTCTTTATACATTTCATCAAGAGTATTGAAAAGCACGTTGGTATTAGTTTCGTTTCCACATGCCTCCTCAAATAGTTTCACTAAATCTCCATCCTCATTTTTAAATACGCTGTTGTTTATGAGGATATTCGTGTTTATGACTAACAATCTAAGTATGGTAGTTTGATTTAAATAAATCTTGCTCTGTTTAACAGTTTTTCTTCCTGCTACATAAGCTTTTATAATTGTTCTAACCATCAGTTGTACAGCTTTTGGTTCATCAATAGCAGACAACTGTATACCTTTTGTGTATTCTTCTAAATGCTCAGGTATAGAAGAGAACATACCACCTAGTAGTAATTCCATATTTCTTGTGTATTCTTCAACCATTGCTTCATAAAGTTTGGTCGTTTTACAAGCATACTTTAAATAATCTTGTGGGGTAGTCTGTTTATTATGAGCCATCTTTATGACATCACTCTCAATTTTTTCTTCATCAGAATAGTTAAGTCTTATAAGAATTGGCAGCATAATATCAATGAAATTATCTCCAATCTCCTCATAATAATTAAGCATAGCTTCTTTGATATTACTCGGATCATTTTTTTCATTGAAGTCGTCACCAGGATATTTACAGTCAACAATTGCAGTTCCAAAAGCTTCGAAAAATGCTCTTGTAAACGCTGCTGTTGCTTGGTAGCTATTCACTCTTTTTGTCATAGTCTTGTTGTTTTGGGTATAAAGTTAGCTTTTTTTCTTTATTGATGCAAGCTATAGCATTGATATTTCTTTTTAGTCCTTTGTATTTTGCCCTTTTTACAGCACTACCTTTGAATAAATCTCTATATTCATCTTCTGTAATATTTTGCCATTTCTCCTTGGTCATATTCAAAAGTTCTTCTTTGGGTTGAAGTTCTGGTGTGTTGTTTGGTTGTGCAAATCTATTCCATGGGCAAGCGTTGAGACATTTGTCACATCCATATATAGTGTCTCCCATTTCTATTGCAATACTATTGCTTATATCGTTTTTGTTTTCAATAGTTTGGTATGAGATACATAGTCCTGCATCAATCTCATTGCCTTCACTTATAGCGTTAGTAGGGCATGCGTCAATACATTTATGACATTTACCGCAACGATTGGAAATAGGTTTATCATATTTCAATTCTATATCAAGAAACAATTCTCCGAGAAAAAACATGCTTCCTGCATGCGGAATTATTAGTTGATGATTTTTTCCTGTCCATCCTAATCCTGCTTTTTCCGCCCAATATCTTTCTAATATAGGACCAGAGTCAACAAATATTCTGCATTTGTTTGTCGAAGGGTTATCGGAATGAAGTTCGTCTTCAAATCCAAACTTTGATGCAAGTTGTCTCAACTTGCTCTTTATAATGTCATGATAATCTTTTCCAAGTGCATATGCAGCTAGTTGATATTCCCCCTTTGGTAACGTCTTCTGTGGTGCATAGTTAAGGGCAACACAAACTATACTTTTAACTCCATTCATTAATAATCTTGGATCGAGTCGTTTGTCTGTATAATTAGTCATGTAATCCATATCGGCGTAATTGCCTTTTTGAATCCAATCCTTAATATGTCTTGCTGTGTCATCATCAACAGCTTCAGCTTTGGCAATACCATATGCAAAAAAGCCGAGGTTTTGTGCCTCGGTTTTTATTGCCTCTGTAAGTGAGATTTTATTCAAAGGTTTTAAATTCATAACCTTGTTCCTTTAACCATTTTATTGATTCCGGAAGTGCTGTTTTTAACTTGTCAATACTCTTTAGTGAGTCGTGAAAAGTAATTATAGAACCGTTTCTTGTATACCTCTTGACATTGTTAACAACATCATCGGCTTCAAGCCATTTGGAATAATCTCTTGTTACCAAGTCCCACATTATTACTTTGTATTTCTTTTTGAGCCACCAATATACAGTGTGTCTCATCCAGCCATGTGGTGGTCTAAACAAGTGTGAGTGAATTAAATCATTAGCTTGGTCAGTATTCTCAGCATAGGTTATTGTCCAATGCTTGAATGAACCAAGATGATTGAATGTATGATTTCCAACCTGATGACCTTCTGCAACGATTTTGTTGTATAGGTAATGGTGTCTCAATACATTTTCACCAACCATAAAGAATGTCGCTTTTATATTAAACTCTTTAAGAGTCTCTAATATGAAAGGTGTCGACTCGGGGATAGGACCATCATCAAACGTCAGATAAACCGAATGTTCTTTCTTGTCCATTCTCCAAGTCGCACTGGGATACATCCAGCGCAACCATTTGGCTGGTTGCTCTATTAACATATCTACTCTTTATTGTTGTGGCAAAACACCGCCTTTTCCACGATACATGTTGAACATGTATTGGAATTGCTTACCGGTAGTCTTAGCCAGTTTAGGATCAATCATGCTAGCTACTTGATTAGCCTGCTGCATTATAGTCAACTCGCGTATGCAATCGTTCATAGACTGTGAGAAGTGATCGCTACTCAAAGATAGATACCAATCCATATATTGTGTAGCATTCTTCCATACATCATTGAATAGTGCTCTGGCTTGTGCTTTCTTGCCCAGCATAGCATAACACTCTGCTAAGTCAAGACTTCCGCTCATATAGTCATTTGGAATGTTATATGAAGGAAGTACCTTCAAACATTTATCAAGAACTTTGAGGGCCTTGGCATTTTTCTTCTCAATGATCAACTGCTTTGCAAGTTGTGCGAACAGTCTTCTATGAGTGTAGCACATTCTCATTACAGTTTCGTCTATATAAAGTCCTCTGGTCTCAAGACCACCAAACTTATAGCGATTCATTAAGTTGTTGTATGTCTTCTCTGTATCAAAGTTCTTTGCGCCTGGTGCCGGTTTGCCGTCAATAGTCGTTGTGAACGGAGTAATACGGTTTGCAAGACCTTCTTGTACAAAGTTATCACCAAGATTCATGTAGTTGTCTTCACCAACGGTTAGGGCTACATAAATTGGACGTGTCCAATCGCATTGTGAAATCATCTCAAGCATCATGAGGTCGCCCTTGTAAAGTGCGTCTTTTTTAGCAAGAGAGATAATCATCTTGTTTGGTATAGAGTCGCAAGCCATCATCATTCCACTCTTCTTTACAGCATTCTTGTCTATTGTTACATAAACCGTATCTGTAGGTATGAAATGCATATCAGGATTCTTTGATCGTACCCAATATTTCATGATGTTCTTCAATTCAAATGGATTGTCTCCAAACTGCTTTCTTGCTTGGGCAGGATTCTCTTTATAGAATTCAAGAATCTGCTTCTTTGCATCAGCCTGTATTGGCACATATTCATTTGTTCCTGAACAGAAGTCAATTCTTGGCCAACTGATTGGAACAGCAGTAGAATTATATGCTGGACGTTTCATCTGGTCAATATACCAGTCTGTCTGTAGGTAGCTTAAGTTACAAACACGTGCGTCTGTTCTTACTCCTTCAACTTCTTGATTATACCACAATGGGAAAGTATCGTTATCACCATTAGTGAATATGATAGGATTTCCTTTATCCTGTAGTGTCATCAGATAGTTTTGACCGAAGTCACGACATGTATATCTTCCACTTCTATCATGGTCATCCCATGTCTGGCTTGCCATTTGTATAGGAACGAGCAGAGCAAGCAGCGAAACAACTGCTGCAAGAACAGGACCGCTTACGTGTAGATACTTCTTCGACAAATCGTAAATTGCCGCGACACCGATGCCACACCATATTGCAAACGCATAGAATGAACCCGCATACGCATAGTCTCGTTCTCGAGGTTGCATTGGCGTCTGATTCAGATATATAACGATAGCAAGTCCCGTCATGAAGAATAGGAAGAATACCACCCAGAATTGGCGTATTCCACGTTGACCTCTCCATGCCTGCCAGAACAAACCTATTATACCAAGTAACAATGGAAGGCAATAGAACACGTTATGTCCCTTATTGTTTTTCAAGTCATCTGGTAGTTTGCTTTGATCTCCAAGGCGTGCTTTATCAAGGAATGAAATACCTGTAATCCAGTTTCCATGTTCCAGTTCACCGTTTCCTTGAATATCATTTTGGCGTCCAGCAAAGTTCCACATGAAGTAACGCCAATACATGAAGTTACATTGATATGACAGGAAGAATCTTAAATTCTCCAACTGACTAGGAACTTTAACATTTACGTTCTCTCCACAGCGATCATAAGACACGTTTGTACCATCTACGCCACCCATCCAGTCTTCGTATGCTTGTGCATGAGATTGGTCATACATACGTGGGAACAACATGTTTTGCGCAAATTGGTATTTATTCTTGTGACTTACAATGAAGTAAGAGTCTTTTTCGTTTGCGTTAGATTTCTCCTTACGGCTATAGATTGGTGCGCCTTGAGTCATCTGAGGTTTACATACGCTTCCGTCAACTTTCAGAGCTACTTGTGAAGTATATGCCTGTCCATATAGTAGAGGACGATCGCCATATTGGTCACGACTCAAATAATTTCCGAGTGTGAATATATCTTCAGGAGAGTTCTGGTCCATTGGAGGATTGGCTGCAGAGCGAATTACGATAAGTGCATAGCTAGAATAACCAATCATCAACATCAACATGCAAAGTAGAGTTGTGTTTTTGGCTCTAGAACTTACATAGCTAACTCGTTTTTTGTCAACCGTATGCTTATAGTTCAAACCAAACCACAATGCAATGAGTACAATAACTCCTATTACTACAGCTGACCATCCGTATCCGTAGAAAGGAATGCCAAGCATAGCAAATGAAGCGACGAATGATATGTTGCTACGTTTTTCGTTTGTTTCAGAATAGCTCTCATATATTGCCCAAACAACTGTTGCGACAAGTAGTATAATATATACTATTTCACCCGTGTTGAAAGGACATCCTAATATATTTACGAAGAACAGTTCAAACCATCCACCAACGGTTATAATTCCTGGGACAACTCCGTATAATACAGCCGCTACGATAACAAATGATACCACAAGAGCTATCAGTGAGCCTTTAAGTTCCATTTTAGGGAATTTGCGGTAGCAGTAAACTAGTACGATGGCTGGAATACAAAGAAGATTCAGCAAGTGAACTCCAATACTCAAACCTGTCATATAGGTAATTAGTATTAACCAACGATCACTGTGAGGTTCGTCGGCATGGTCTTCCCATTTCAATATTAACCAGAATACGATAGCGGTGAAAGCAGAAGAGTAGGCATAAACTTCACCTTCTACGGCAGAGAACCAGAATGTATCGCTAAACGTATAAATTAATGCACCAACAAGTCCTGCACCTTCTATAATAATAGTTTTGGCTGTAGTCAGTTCATTCCAGTCCTTCACCATTAACTTACGTGTTAAGTGGGTAATTGACCAAAAGAGGAACATAATTGTTGTAGCACTCAGCAATGCACTCATGGTGTTTACCATGCGAGCTACTTGTGATGGATTGCTTACAAACTGTGAGAACAAGTTTGCCGTAAGCATAAAGAAAGGTGCGCCAGGTGGGTGACCTATTTCAAGTTTATAACCAGTAGTGATAAACTCAGGGCAGTCCCAAAAACTGGCTGTCGGCTCAATTGTAGAACAATAAACGAATGCTGCAATAAGGAATGCAAGCCATCCAAGTGCATTGTCTACTAATCTGTACTGTTTCATTTATTTATATCAATAAGTTTTTGAATTTCAATATCTATTGTATTTTGCAAAGATAGTATTTTATATTGAGAAATACCAAACGCTATTGTGAGAATGTTGTAATATTTGTTTTTTTTAAATTCTCAGAAAATGTTCTTCTAGTTTTTCCAAAGGCATATTTTTGTCAGCATGATAGTGTAGGCTCCTATTTACGCATGCTATATGCTTCACGTTATTCATTATCTCTGCTATATCATGGCTTACGATTATAATAGCGCAGTATTTGTTTATTTCATTTAACATTTCATACATTTGCTCTTGAAATCGTTTGTCAATATATGTATTTGGCTCATCTAAGATAAGTACTTCTGGTTTTGAGACAATGGCTCTTGCCAATAGCACTCTTTGCAGTTGTCCACCACTTAGAGATCCAATATGATTATCTTTCAGTTCTTCAAGTTCCATATTTGCAATTGTCTCATGAACTTGATTTAATTGTTCTTTTGTGTATTTTCCGAATAGTTTTTTCTTCAATCCTGATAGTATAACATCGTATACAGATATGGGAAATTTTCGGTCGATATCAGTATATTGTGGTAAGTATCCAATATTTATCTTATCTGTTTGCTCTCCTTTTTTGAAAAAAGTAACGCTACCACAGTCAGGCTTCATCATTCCCAGAATAATCTTCATCAGGGTAGTCTTGCCGCCACCGTTTGGTCCAATAATGCCTAAGTAGTCATCATCAAAAACTTTCAGAGATACGTTTTCCAGCGCAATTTTCTGAGTATATTTTGCTGTTATGTTTTTTATGTCAATAATTGTATTGCTCATTGCAGTTTCATTGCGATATTTTCCATTTCTTTATTCCAGTTATACGAAAGTGGATTTATCTCTACTTTTTGTGCATTTGTACCTTGTTCAACAATAGAGGTATTTCTATTTGCGAATTCCTTCTGTATAAAAATAATTTTCACCATCTTCTTTTTCGCTGTAGAAATTGTTTGTTGAAGTTGGACCGCACTAGGCTCTCTTCCTTCTTCCTCTATAGGAATTTGTGTAAGTCCGTAGTCTCTTGCAAAATATGTCAATGCTGGGTGATAGATCAGAAATGTGAGAGTTTTGTTTTTAGAAATATTTTCTCTTACATTTATATCGGTATTTTCTATCTTCTCCAACAATTTAGATAAATTGCTTTTGAAATAAATGCTATCTTTAGAGTCGATATTAGCAAGTGCTTTATAAATGTTTCTAGCTATTATTTTGGCATTTGAGGCACTCATCCATACATGCGGATCAGGAACTCCGTTTCCATTCTTTTGTAGTGCAATTCCTTCAGACGAATCTATTATAATAGTATGTGGTGCATTGCTTTCAAGTTTCTTCATCCATGTGCGTTCAAATCCAATATTTCCCACTTTTATGTAGAGATCACTTTCTGAAAGTTTGACCATTTGTTTTGCTGTTGGTTCGTATGTTTCAGGACTACTTCCGTTTGGAACCATTGTGACTACATCAAACTTATTTCCTGCTATTTCCTCAGTGAAATATCTTAATGGCTCTATCGTCACCGTAATCATTCTATGGTGATTTGTTGATGTTCCGACGCACGATGTCAGAGATAGTACTGAAAATACTAATATAATATATCTTATAGCTTTACCCAATGTTATACTTATTATTGATATTATAATGTTTGATCTCATCAATCCCAAAACGATAGGTATTGCATCACCTATTACTGGTATGAAAGAAAAGAAGCCAATCCATGAACCACGTCCTGCCATAAATTTTTGCGCCTTCTCAAGACTTTGTGGTTTCACATGCAAGTATTTTTCTATCCAATCAAGACGCCCAATGTGACCTATTGCATAGTTAAACATTGATCCTAGTACATTTCCGATCGTTCCGTATATTATCAGAGGCCAAGGTTTCAACCCTGCTGCTAATAAACCTAACATCACAGCTTCACTGCTGAAAGGAAGAATGCTACCAGCTAAGAATGCGGCAATGAGCATGCCCCAATATCCCCAGTTTATTAGAAAGTCAATGATGGCATCCATAAGTTGCAAGCTGTTATTAGCAAAATTAATACTATGATTAAATGAAATGCAATGTTGGTTATCCACGTGTGTGTCAGCGTGATGAAGTGACCAATCAGTGTCGCGGTGCACATTATGAGTATCCTTAATAGAAAATCAAAATGCTGTGGTTGAAGTATAATAAATACAATAGTTGCTATTTCTAAAGCTATAAAACATTCATATAGCATTCTGGTCTTTATTTTATCATTGTAACTATTCCTCAGAAAGTGTATTATTCCAGTTAGTCCGAGTATAGCGATGAAAATAAATGTTACAGTCTGATGAGAGTTTATCATGCTGTAATCAAATAGCTTTCCGAATTTTGCTAGGTCGCAAAAATGGTCAATGAATGGTTGTATGTTTCCAAGAGATGCATAATATCCCGCAACAAACCAATAGGGGATGATAAGTCCTAATATTGATGCGGCTATCGTTCTTGTACTTAACGCTAAAATATTGGTTGATAGAATAAACCATAATAATGGCACATAATACAATATCTGAACGAAGAAGATGCTTGATATTCCAATCATCGCAAAAGCATAGAACACCGAACCTGCTCTACGTGGATTTTGATAAGCATTAAATAAGAAGAAGCATGAAGCAATGAATGCTAATTCTACAATAGCCCCTTTGATTGATGGAAATAAAAAACAAGCCATAGTCATGAGCACAAGATATGAGCAAGATACCATTCTACTATACACACGTATTAATGAATAACGATTGTTCAAAAACACCATCATTATGGTAGCTGCGAACAAAGCTGCGGTTTGTAACCACAGCTCTTGCTCTATCACGCCAGCAGCTAATGTTGCCAGTGCTCCGTATATTGCAGTAACAGGTAGTGCGAAACGGCTTAATGCAAATCTTTCCTGTCTTCTTTTCTTTATCAATTTCTTATTCCCTTATTTAATTTATAGGTCTTGACCTATATCTCTTCTAAAGTATTTATCTTTGAATTCGATTTTTTGAGCTTCTTTGAAACTCTTTTGCAGTGCTTCTTCTTTGTCTTTACCATACGATGAAACTGCAATTACGCGACCTCCGTTAGTGACAACTTGGCCGTCTTTGATTGCTGTTCCACTATGGAATACGATGCTACCATCAATATTTTCGATTCCGCTGATAGGGTATCCCTTAACGTACTCTTCAGGATAGCCACCGCTAACAAGCATAACACATACTGCAGCTCTTTCGTCAAATTCTATTTCGCGCTTATCTAAGTCACCTTTAGCAACACCTTCAAACAAATCAACAATGTCGCTCTTCAATCGTAGCATAACGCTCTCGGTTTCAGGATCGCCCATTCTGCAGTTGTATTCAATTACCATAGGTTCGCCCTCTACGTTTATTAATCCGAAGAAAATGAATCCCTTGTAATCAATTCCTTCTTCAGCAAGTCCTTCTACAGTAGGTTTGATGATGCGTTCATCAACTTTATTCATCCAATCTTTTGTTGCAAAAGGAACCGGAGTGACGCTTCCCATTCCACCGGTGTTCAAACCCGTATCGTGTTCGCCAATTCTCTTGTAGTCTTTTGCTTCGGGTAGAATTTTGTAGTTCTTTCCGTCTGTTAGAACGAAAACAGAACATTCAATTCCGCTTAAAAATTCTTCAATAACTACTTGTGCACTTGCGTTGCCGAACATACCACCCAGCATTTCCTGAAATTCTTTTTTTGCTTCTTCAAGAGTAGGAAGTATCAACACACCTTTTCCTGCACAGAGACCATCTGCCTTTAATACGTAGGGCGCTTTAAGTGTTTCTAAAAACTTCAGGCCTTCCTCAATGTTTGTCCCGTCAAAAGTCTGATATCTTGCTGTCGGAATATTGTGACGTTGCATGAATCCTTTCGCAAAATCCTTGCTACCTTCAAGTACAGCACCAGCCTTTGAAGGACCAATAACTGGTATATCTTTTGTTCGCTCGTCATTCTTGAAATCATCATAAATGCCTTTTACTAAAGGATCTTCTGGGCCAACTACAACAATATCGATTGTATTGTCGACGCAGAAATTCTTTAGACTCTCAAAGTCATCGGCTTTTATGTCAATGTTCTCACCGCAGTTAGCTGTTCCTGCATTTCCTGGTGCAATAAACAGTTTGCTACATTTCTTGCTTTGAGCAATCTTCCAAGCTAAGGCGTGTTCGCGGCCGCCTCCTCCGAGTAATAATATTTTCATAAGTCTCTTTTTCCGTCCTTATGATGGGACATATATTAGTTTTATTTTAAGTAATCAAAGAAGTACTGAGATATCCTTTCGTGCAAATGAGTGCTTTGGTGGCCTCTCATATTGTGTGGCTCTCCTGGATATACAAAGAAGTCTGGTTGTGTTCCAGCTGCAATACATGCTTTTAAGAAAGAGAATGCATGCTGAGGTACAACAACAGGATCGTTTAATCCAATTATAATTTGCAACTTTCCTTTCAGATTTTTAGCTTTTGGCAGCAAACTACAATTAGCATATCCTTCTGGATTAGTCTGTGGTGTGTCCATATAGCGTTCGCCATACATCACTTCATACCATTTCCAGTCTATAACAGGACCTCCAGCAACACCTACTTTGAAAACATCTGGATATGTTGTCATCAGATTTGTGGTCATGAAACCACCAAAACTCCAACCGTGTACTCCTAAGCGATTTGCATCTACATAAGGTAAGCTTTTCAAGAAATCAACACCTTTCATCTGGTCTTTCATTTCTTCTTCACCTAGATGTCTAAATGTTACTTGTTCAAAGTCTTTTCCTCTATTTTCGCTTCCGCGGTTATCTAGAATAAATAGCAAGTAGCCTTTTTCTGCCATATATGTTTCCCAGCCGCGGCTGCAATAATGCCAGCGTGCATCGATATTGTGAGCATGAGGACCTCCGTATACATATACAATAGTTGGATATTTTTTCTTAGGATCAAAATTCAATGGTTTTACCATTCTGTAATATAGGTCAGTAACTCCATCTGCAGCTTTTATTGTTCCGCATTCGTATGTAGGAACAGTATATCCTTTCCAAGGATCTTCAGCTTTGTAGTAACTTGTGCGCTTACCGTTTTCAGTGTTAACAATCGCCATGTTACTTGGTATTGTTGGAGTTTGATAACTGTCAACAATATATTGTCCGTTAGAACTCAGACTACCAGTATGCCAACCTTTTCCGTTGTCATCCATAAGAGTACGCTTGCCTGTTTCCAAACTTACGATAAATATATTTTTCTGTATCGGACTTAGCTCATTAGATTCAATCGCAATACTTTTATGTTTAGCGTCAAAACCAAGAAAGTCCATTACCACCCATTTTCCTTTAGTAATCTGTTTCAGCTGCTCACCTTTATTATTAAATAGGTATAAATGTGTGTATCCATCTTTTTGGCTCCACAATATAAATTTGCTGCTGTCCCAAGGAAGGAATGTGATAGGGTGGAGAGGTTCTACATATTTCTTATCAGTCTCTCTATAAAGTTCGCCTATTTTCTTGCCATTCTCTGCGTTATAGCTTACTAGTCTGCAATCGTTCTGGTCGCGGTTTAGCTCAAACATGTATATAATTTTGTTGTCTGGGCTCCATGCAATATTTGTAAAATATCTATCTGTAGGATCCCCTGCGTCAAGATAAATCACATTTCCAGTATTCATGTCATAAACTCCAACAGTAACCTTGTGGCTCTTTTCACCAGCCATTGGATATTTCTCAGGCGCTGGTGTTGCAATTCTGCTTTCACCTTCTGCTGGTTTCCAGTCTAATTCAGGAATGTTTACTAAAGGAAAGTCTGTAACCATACTTTGGTCCATTCTATAGAAAGCCAACTTTTTGCCGTCATTACTCCAATATAGACCTCCATTTATGCCAAATTCGTCACGATGAACGCTTTGACCATATACGATGTTACGACTTCCGTCATTAGTGAGTTGTTTGTCTTTACCTTTTGCGTCTACTACATGCAACTGGCAATCCTTAACATAAGCTGTAGCTCTAGTTGTGTAATTAAACTTACTAGCTTGTATGCTTGCATTGAAATTATTGTCAGTGTGCCAGATTTCTTTTTTGGTTTTCCAGTCAAAAAGCATCTGTTTCTTTCCGTCGTTCAGCAGAACCTGTGTTTTGCCTGCTACAGGGAAAGTAATATTGTACAAATGGTGCAGATTCATTCCGCTCCATTTGTTAATATTTACCAAAGAGAAAAGTGCAGTTTCTTTGCCTGAATTCTTATCAACGATATAGCAATCTTCAACATCAGTTCTGATAAGTTCATTACCCCACCAAGTTGTATATCGGTGTTTGGGAACCATGTTATGGTAGTTGTTGCCACCGAAATTTAAATCTTCAAGCGTTAGCGTCTTCAATTCTTGTGCGTATGTAGTTGTCGCAATCATCGCTAAGATAAAAACAAATATCTTTTTCATAATTATTTAATCTTCACTGTCTGAGTGATTTCTTCTTTTGTCAAAGCTACCACGTCTGTCATTATTGCCAAACTTCTTTCCTTCAAACTTTTTTCCACCGCGCTTGTCACCATAACCACCACGCTTATCATCGTGTCTGTCGCCATAGCTTCCGCGTTTGTCATCACGCCTTCCGCCAAAGCCGCCGCGCTTATCATCGTGTCTGTCACCATAACCTCCACGTTTGTCATCACGTCTTCCGCCGAAACCACCACGCTTTTCGTCATGGTCAATGCGTTTTCTTCCACCAGCAAAGTCACCGATTTCATGTTTGTGGAAAGTAAATGAGCGAATGTCGCCTTCTTCGTTATTGCTTTCTTCCTCTAGTCTTGTCTTAAATTCACGATTAGCTTTGAATCTGTGCTTTTGAGCCATTTCCTGTTTTTCTCTTTCCGTTTTAACAATACCGCCTTCAGCTCTGAATTCCTTCATTCTGCCGTCAAAGAGAGAATATTTTCTGAACTCACATTCAAGACTTCCGTTGTATAGAGGAATCTTTATACTTGGTTTTAATCCAATCTGGTCGAAGCACTCTTCACGATAGCTTAGTATCCATGCCTCGTTACCACCGAATTCGTGTTTCAGTCTTTCACCAATCATCTTGTAAGAGCCAAGAAGGTTAGGAGTTGAAATACGTTCTCCATAAGGAGGATTCATAATGATTACGCTCTTTTCTGCAGGTTTCTTGAAGTTCTTAAAATCCTGATGCTCAACGCTAATCTCGTTAGTTAAGCCTGCCGCCTTTACATTTAAGATAGCAGTGTTCACAGCTTTCATGTCAATATCATATCCATAGATATGATGTGGAAAATCTTTTTCCTGTGAATCGTCGTTGTATATCTGGTCAAAAAGTTCCTGATCATAATCAGGCCACTTCTCAAAAGCAAATTCCTTTCTGAAAACTCCAGGATTTATGTTTCTTGCAATAAGTGCAGCCTCAATAAGTATTGTTCCTGAACCACACATTGGATCGATGAAGTCGGTGTCACCTGTCCAACCACTCAATAAAATCATACCAGCTGCAAGAACTTCGTTAAGAGGTGCTTCTACACTCTCTTGACGGTATCCTCGACGGTGCAAGCTTTCACCACTTGAGTCAAGACTCAATGTTGCAGCATCTTCAGCTACGTGAATATTCAGTCTGATATCTGGATTGCTGACACTGATGTTTGGGCGTGTACCAGTACTCTCTCTGAATTGATCTACAATAGCATCTTTTACTTTGTAGGTAACAAATCTTGAGTTTCTGAATTCCTCAGAGTAAACCACTGAGTCAACAGAAAAAGTTTTTCCCTTTTCTATATATTTGCTCCAGTCAATCTTCTTTACTTCTTCATACATGTCTTCAGCTGAGCTAGCTTTGAAATGAGCTATTGGCTTAAGTATTCTAATAGCAGTGTGCAGTTGAAAGTTTGCACGATACATCATTTCCTTGTTGCCTGTGAACGAAACCATTCTTCGTCCGATTTGTACATTGTTAGCACCCAGCTGGGTGAGCTCCTGAGCCAAAACGGGCTCTAGTCCCATGAAAGTCTTGGCAATGAGTTCAAATTCCTGTTCCATTGTTATATTGTATATCTAAAAAATCTTGTTTAATCTTCTTGTATTTTCTTGTCTTTGGTTTCATGTCTTCCATGACCCATGTGTTAGCACCTATCACGCAACTCTTGCCAATAGTAATTCTACCGAGTACAGTTGCGTTGGCATAAACTATCACGTTATCTTCAAGAATAGGATGACGTGGTATGCCTTTTATCGGGTTACCATTGTCATCCATAGGAAAACTCTTTGCACCTAGTGTGACGCCTTGATAAAGTTTCACGTTATCACCGATAATACAAGTCGCTCCAATGACAACACCTGTGCCATGGTCTATGGTGAAGTATTTTCCTATTTGTGCTCCAGGATGAATGTCCACTCCGGTTTCCGAATGCGCCATTTCTGTCATCATTCTTGGAATAAGAGGTACTCCCATTACATAAAGTTCATGTGCAATACGATAATTTGTCAATGTCTTTATCACAGGATAGCAAGCAATAATCTCTGCTAAACTTTCTGCGGCAGGATCTCCATTGTATGCTGCTACGACATCTGTCGCTAAAGTTTTTCTTATTTCCGGAAGTTTGGAAATAAGTTTAGCTGATAATTCATCAGACTTTTCGCGTTTCTCGCAGTGTGTGTTGTAATCATCTTCTTCCTCCTCGCAATCTGCAAAGCACAGACCTGCTAGAATCTGCTCTGAAAGCAGTTTCTGGAGTCTTTCCACATTGACACCAATGTGATATTTAATAGTTTTTGAATTTACGGATGATTTTCCGTAGTAACCAGGAAATATTATAGCTCTGGATAAATCTATTATTTCTTCGAGCGCCTTGCCCGAAGGTAACGGATCACCGTCGCGATGCTGATGAAATAGACCTTTTAGCGACTCTGTTTCTGACAATTCATTTACGGTCTGTGTCAAAACATGAGTCATATTGCATTTACTCATCTTCTTTGTGTCAATATATATTGTTTCTGCAAAGATACACTAAAACTTGCATTGCGCAAAATAAATCTATTTATTTTCAGATATCTCTGCAACATTTTTATCATATATTACGTCTTATACATAGAAATCATTAAAAAGTTTTGTTATGAAGAAAGTAATATCTTTGTTTTTCACTGCTGCAATTGTGTTGTTTATAACATCATGCAGCGCTAGTTGTTCTTTAAACAGACATGATGATGGGCCACAGACAAATCGCATTGTGAAGGCTCAAAGTTTTGATTCTGTTTCTGCTGATATTGTTGGTGATATCTATTTCACGCAGTCTGACACCGTGGGTGTTCGCATTGAAGGACCTCAGAAAGATGTTGAGCGTATTAATGTTGAATTTAAGGGTGGTACATTAGTCTTTTCAACAGAGAAGAAATTCAGCTCTTTTTTTAATGTTATAAATAGTAATGATGTCAAGATTTATATAAGTTCTCCTAATCTTGTTGCCGTTAATGTTAAGGGTGTGACAGATTTCCATGCAAAGAAAATTGATACAGATAACATGTTGATTAATTTGTATGGTGTTGGTGAAGCTTATATTGATAATATTGTTTGTGATCACTTTAGCACCACAGTAAAGGGTACAGGCGATGTTAACGTTAAATCTTTAGAGGCTCTTACGGCAAAGATGTATCTACAGGGTACTGGTGATATCAAAGTATCTTGTCATAAGGTTCAGGATACTTTCCTTTCTTTGCAAGGTACTGGAGATATTGATGCCAACATGGATAATTGTGGTAAGGTTACTGCTAATCTTAAGGGTACAGGTGATATAAACATTAAGGGAAATGTTTCTTCACTAGAAAAGAGTGAGCATGGTACAGGTGATATTGATACTGATAAGTTAATAGTCAAGATAAAATAATTAATGATATTCTCCACGACAACAATTGTTGTCGTGGAGAATTTCTTATTAGAATATTCTTCCGTTGAGGCGTAGCGTCATACATGGATAAACAGTAATCTTACTTAATGTTTTGATTGCTCCACCATCGTTGCCGTCTGCGTCTTTTTCTTTATCGCTTATTTTTAAATTTAGTGAAGTCCTGTATTT
>JAGPJJ010000196.1 GCA_018054505.1 Prevotella sp. | reverse complement strand
GATATAGTTGTTACATGCTTCCGTTTTTTACATTGTCGGAGAATGAACTTGCGTCTTTATTATGTAATATCCAAAAGAAAGGAAAATTAAAAGAATCACTTTTCTATATTTGGGATGAACCTGCCTATATGGAGGATTATGAGCAAATCAAACGAAAAGTCAATATTATTCGGAAATATGCTTCAGATGCTCGGATTTTAACCACATTCTTTTGTGGTCCCCGAAACGGTCCACGTAAAGGAGATTTGTATGCAGTGTTCGACTATTTGAAACATCATATTCATGTTGCTACTATAAGTTTAGCTCCTTGTAAAGGCAATGAAGAAGAAGTGCAACATATACGCTATAAAGTGCCTGAAGGTATAGACTGGTGGAGTTATGTTTGTTGGCAACCAGGTGGAAATGAACCAAACTTTTTATTACAGATGAAGGGGATACAGCAAAGAGCTATCATGTGGCGTACTTGGAAAAACGGTAGCCAAGGTTTTCTCTATTGGAACTGTAATATTTATCACAAACGAAATCCATTTACTTATATCACTGATATGCCACATGGTGATGGTATACTCATTTATCCTGGTGATATCTTGGGATGTAAAGGTCCTATAGCCTCTGCCAGATTAGAGCGTTGGCGTGATGGAGCCGAAGAAATGGAATTATTGCGATTGGTGGAGAAAAACTATTCAAAAGAAAAGGCAGATACCTTATTAAACATAGTTTATAGTTCACCTTTGTCATTTATAGAAAAAGCTCATAATATTCCTTTCTTTAGAAAAGAATTGTTGGACCAACTAGATAAAACAATTCCCATTGATTATAAATTAAGAATCACAGATTTTATCTGACTTTTACTCTATATATGTGAAATAGAATCGTTAATTTATGAGATTGGGTAGATGAACGATTTTGAGGATGCGTCATAATGTAATATTTATGATTCATTCTCTTCTTATAGTGAGAAGGAAGAGATATTTTTTATTTGAAGGATATGAAAAACCATTGCAGCATATATATAAAATAAATCAACTAATTTATACTTGAATTATTGCGAATTAGTTGGCTTTTGTGTATGTTTAGATCTTCCCCGCAAATAAGGTTTGGCTGCCAAAGCGAGGGAAATATTCAAACTAAGATATGGTTAAAATACGAAATATTTTCGAGATCTACCTTACTTTGGGCTTTACAGAATTTGATTTTTTTTCAAAATATCGCAAGATTTTTGATGAGAGTAAACTTGACAAGGTTCATTCTGTGTTTCCGTTTGAGCGTATAGCAAAAGAAGCGGGTCTGTCAGAGTAGAGTCTAGGTTAGAAGAACATTTTCAGTCTTTTTGCTAGGACTGCTCTTATGGCATTGAACCTACATTGGCTTTTCCGACAGGCAGCTGGTGGCACATCTTAACGGCAACATACTCTATCAGGTCTTCTGTGGAGTCATGGTAAATCCGTCCAGTTCTATAACCAATTACAAGATAGTCAGTGCTATTCGTAATGAAATGATAGAAGCTTATGGGCATTAGGGCGTGACAAATAATCCTTTATAACAAATGTTTAACGAGGATGAATTGACAGTTTATGATAAGACATTTCAAACAATAGGTGTTTTAGATAAAGAAGAACAAAAAAAGATACTGGAATTCTTCTATACATTAGGTGTTATTACGTTTAATCTTTAATTTGATGATTTATGAGTAAGAAAAAAAAGTAAAGAGAAAGTAGTAGAGTATTCCAAATTGGAGCATAAAGTTGCTGCTGTCTGGACACGAGTCTCAACGGGGAAACAAGCGGACAACAACGGTAGTTTAGAGTCGCAAAAAAGAATTTGTGATGAATATGCTGCTAGTAAAGGTATCCGCATAAAAGAATATTTTGGGGATACTAATGAGAGCGCACAGACTGAGGGGAAACTATATCATAATATGATTGAAAAAGTGGCTAAAGATAAGGAAATTAATGTAATATTAGTTGCTTCTTATGACCGTTTTATTCGTACAGGTCCAGAGGGCATAATGACAAAAGCGTATTTAAAAGCAAAAGGTATTTATGTTGTTTCAGCAACGCAAGCAATTGACCCAGATAGTGCAGCTGGCACATTCATGGAAAACATGATTTTTCTTTTTAACCAATTTGGAAATAGTTTGAGAAGAGATAAAGCTGTTGTTAGTATGACTGATTGTCAAAGAAAAGGTAACTGGTATTCCAAACCACCATTAGGGTATGATAAGGTAAAGATTGACAAAGACCATATTCTTACAGTAAATGAAACGGGCAAAATATTGCGTGATGCTTTTATTTGGAAAGCAACAGAGGGGATTGGAGATATAGAAAAAGTTCAGCGGTTAAAGGGGTTGGGGTTATCCAAAATTCTTCATAATCCGTTTTATTGTGGGTATATACAACATAGTTTGTTGGGGGATGAAGTTATAAAAGGTAATCAAGAGATATTAATTGATGAGGCTATGTTTAATAAAGTGAATGGTATATCGAATGCAGGATATGAACACAAAGAAATTACTGAACCATTTCCATTGAAAAGGCATATCATCTGTTCAGACTGTGGCGGCTATTTAACTGGATACACAGTGAAAGCACGTGGACGGGATTATTATAAATGTAATAAGAAAGGGTGTAAAGGTAATCATAGCATAGTACAGAGAAACTGCATCAGAAGTATATCAATCGTTTTAAGAAAGGTTTTTGAAAAATACAAAGTAAAGGTGAAATAAAGAAAGTCCTTTTAAAACGGAAAACAGAGTGTGAAAATCGAATTAATACAGTCAAAGTTCGGTTTGGGAGAAATTAATAGTGAAATATATATATGGCTATTATGAGCGAATTAAATTCGAGATTAGCAGAAATCAGACGAGAGCTTGAAGATGCAGGGAAAAATTTATCGAACATGATGAAATATATCAATCAAACGATTGAAATGTTTTGTAAATTAGGTTTGTGGAGTGATACTAATTTTTCTGGTTCAGTTGTAATTCTTGGGGGGATTAACTTTTGCTAATCTATACAGAAAGAACCTCTTATCTACTACTCCACGAAATGAAGCCCTAAATGCTTTGATTTTTGCATTAAAAGCTTCCGCAGCAGCATTTGTTCTTCTGTTTACAAAGTAGTTTAATATCCGTTCGTAATGGTTCTCAATGGAATTTGCAACAGTGGTGAATGTATCATATCCAAACTCTTCAATTTCATTATACCAAAGTGCCAGTTTGACACGAGTCACATCTTTATTTGTATACTCTGAAAATATTTTTCCTAATCGCAGGGCGTAAACGAGGGCTTAAAGCATAAAAAAAGCAGTTACATTTTACTGTAACTGCTTTAAAGTGAAAAACTTACTTTGGTGGTGCCACCAGGAATCGAACCGGGGACACAAGGATTTTCAGTCCTTTGCT
>JAGPJJ010000046.1:1900-12407 GCA_018054505.1 Prevotella sp. | reverse complement strand
GAATGATATTTCTAATGTGTTGCGTGCTAATCCCATTACTCCTGCTTATAATGAAAGTGGTGATATTTTTGCGTACGATGATTTATTGGCTAGTGGTATTTTTGGAATAATTCCAGGGGCCGGAAATCCTCTTGGAGACATGATATACAACCGCGGAAATAATATTTCCAAGAATCATGCATTGAATATGTCAGCCACTTTGAAAATTCAACCTATTAAGAATTTGGTTTGGAGAAGCCAGTTTAATTATAAAATGTCTTCAAGCTCGTATCGTCAGTATGTGCCTAAATATAAGATCAACCCTTCTGTTAATTCACAAGCCCAAAGTGATAGGACTCAGCAATCAGCTAGCCAGGGATGGTCTTATTCATGGGAAAATACGCTAAACTATAAGTTTAGTATAGACACTAGCCATAATATTGATCTTCTTGCCGGTACATCTATAGAGAAGTGGGGCATGGGTGAAAGTATGGAAGCTACAAATTCGGGAGGATTATGGAGTGATTGGGATCATGCTTGGTTAGATAACATGAAGGATGTTGGTACGGCTTCTGCTACAGGTTCTCCTTGGGGCGAAGGTGGTTTGGCCTCTTTTTTCGGTCGTGTGAACTATGATTATAAGGAAAAATACATGTTTAGCGCTATTGTTCGTCACGATGGTTCTTCAAATTTTGCTAGTGGTAATCGTTGGGGTACATTCCCTTCATTCTCGGCCGGTTGGGTCATGACAAATGAAGAGTTTATGAAAGATTCAAGCAATTGGCTTGACTTTTTGAAACTTCGTGCAAGCTGGGGACAAAACGGAAACTGTAATGTCGCTGGATTCCAATATTTGGCAACTGTTTCTTTTGATAAAACCGCTGCTTATGCTTTCAATAATCAGGTAAATAATCCTCAGACGGGTGGTTACGCTAATAAACTACCTAATGCAGATATAACATGGGAAACATCTGAACAGCTAAACTTCGGTTTTGATGCACGCTTGCTCAGAAGCCGTTTGGGCGTAGCGTTTGATTGGTATAAAAAGACAACGAAAGATTGGTTAGTTAATGCGCCAGTTCTTGGACATTATGGAACTGGAGCCCCGGATATCAATGGTGGAGATGTTGAAAATACAGGTATTGAACTAGCATTGAATTGGAATGATAAGGCAGGTAAAGAATTTACTTACACTGTAGGAGTGAACATGGCGTACAATAAAAATGAGGTAACTCGAATTGCTAATGCTGAAGGTATACTTCACGGTCCATCTAATGTTTTATCACAAGGAACAACTGAAATGTATCGCGCAGAAGTAGGTCAACCTATTGGTTACTTCTGGGGGTATAAGACAGCAGGAGTCTTTCAGAATACAGCTGAAATAGATGCATGGAAAGCTGCTGGAAATGCTACGATGTCATCAAATCCAGTTCCGGGTGATTTGATTTTTGTCGATTTGAATGGTGATAAAGCAATTACTGATGCCGATAAAACTAATATTGGTAATCCGCACCCGGATCTAACTGCTGGTTTGAATTTGAATTTCGGTTATAAAGGATTTGATTTGACTATTGCCGGCTATGGGGCGTTTGGTCATCAGATAGCCAAATCATATCGTAAATTTGGAGACGGCCAATATGATAACTATACAACAGATGTTTATGATACTTGGCACGGAGAAGGAACTTCCAATAAATTGCCTCGTTTAGTTCCTGGTAATAATTATAATTACCTTAATATTTCTGATATCTACATGGAAGATGCTGATTTCTTCAGATTGCAAAATATTACTTTGGGATATGATTTTAAAAAGCTATTCCCCAGAGCACCGTTTCAACAGGCACGTCTTTATGTAACTGCTCAGAATTTGTTTACCATAACAGGGTACTCTGGTATGGATCCTGAAGTTGGTGCTTCTGGTGATGAGACAAACTATTCATGGGGATCAGGTATTGATTTGGGATTCTATCCGAGTCCACGAACATTTTTGGTAGGTGTTAATCTTAAATTTTAATTAGAATTATTTAGTATGAAAAAGATAATTTATTTTGCGGTTGCGGCCATGATGTTTTCTTCTTGTAATGATTTTCTTGATTCGGAAAGTTATACTCAGAAGAATACAGGCAACTATCCGTTAACAGCTGAAGATGCCGAACAGGTAATTACGGGAATATATAACAATTTGAATATTGTTAATGCTAATCCGAAATATTCTTTCTTTTTTTACTCGGAATTAGCCTCAGACGACCGTTTGGGTGGTGGTGGTTTCAATGACCAATTGATGCAAGCCGAAGACTTAATGCTGAATACAGGTTCAACCATGTACACGCAGTTTTATCAAGATCGTTACAAAGGTGTTTTTAGAGCTAACATGGCAATAGAAACATTAGGAAACTGCAAAGGGGTAACTGAAGAAGCTTTGAATCAGTATAAGGGAGAGGCTTATTTCTTGAGAGCTTACTATTATTATGAATTGGCTTCTATGTTTGGCAATATACCATGCCCGGTTTCTTCTGTTGCTGACCCTACATTGCCCCAGATATCTGGTGAGCCACTTTGGGGGCAAATATTACAAGATTTAATGGCTGCAATTAAGTTGATGCCAGCAAAGGCGCAGATGGGAACTGGTCATGTAGATAAGTATTGTGCACAGGCTTTGCTCGGTCGCGCATACTTGTTTTATTCAGGTTTTTATAACGACGAAACCGTTACATGTCCTGATGGAACAGAAATAACCAAACAAAATGTAATTGATGAAATTAATGATTGTGTTGCAAATTCAGGATATTCATTGGTTCCTAATTATTACAATCTATGGGCTTATACAAATCGTTGCACTGTTAATGATGAGCTTTCTGCTTATAAAGGCAAGGGCCTGGTGTGGGTTGAGAACGATTATGGAACAAACCCTGAAGCCATGTTTATGGTGAAGTATAATACGCAACCGTCTTGGAGCACCACCATTGGATATGTAAATGGTTACGCACTTCATTTTGGTGTTCGTGGTGGACAGGATTATGCAAAAACATTCCCATTTGGTCAAGGATGGGGAGCAGGTCCGGTTGCTCCTAATTTGTATTCTGATTGGAATGCCGCAGAACCAAATGATCCACGTAGGGATGCTTCTATTCAGAAAGTTAATGATCTTCCGGGTTATTCTTATGGTGCCGGTGGATGGAATGATTTTGCACAAGAAACGGATTATCTTCAGAAAAAGATTATGCCAGTTGTTGCGCGTAAAGATGATGGAACTTCATTTTGGGCTTCATTCTCAAACGCGATGGACCCTAACCTTACATGGTCAAGCGGTAATGAGGATAACTTCCAGTTAAATAGCATAAATGATATGGTGTTGATTCGTTTTGCTGAAGTATTGTTAATGCAATCCGAACTAACTGGTGATGCAACCGGTATGAATAAAGTACGGGCACGTGCTGGTTTGCCGGCAGTAGCATATTCTGTAGAGGCACTTAGAAATGAAAGACGATGGGAATTAGCATTTGAAGGTGTTCGGTGGAATGATTTGCGTCGTTATGGTGATGATTATGCTAAAACAGCACTTGATAAACAAAATAATGTGAATATTTATTTGTCAGGAACGCCTGGGAAAAATAACGTGAGCAGCATTAATGGTGGTTACGGAAGTCGTTATACTCAAACCAAAGGATTTGCACCATTACCAACTGATCAAATTTCTTTGTCTGCTCAAGCCGGAGAACAATATAAGTTCAAGCAAAATGAAGGCTGGGGAACAACTGATAGTGAATATGGTGGCTGGCCAAGATAATTGGATTTCTATATTGATTTAAATAAAAAGTTATTATGAATAAGATAATATATATATTCCTTATAGCATTTGGTGCAATTTTAGCATCATGCGAGCCGGAAACCATTGAAGGTTCTACAGCACAAGCATTCTCAGGAGAACTAGATGCAACTTGTGAATTAGAGATTATTAATGGAAAAGCGGCTAATATGGCAATCTTAAATTGCAAGAGTCCTGTGACTTGCCAATGGACAGATGGTATCAGTAAACTCACTTCAAACAGTGGTAAGATGCAACTAATGGGGGCAGGGAATCAAAAGATCACATTAACTGCTATGGATCAAACCGGAGAAATTGTGACGAAAGAGTTTACTGTTAATGTTCAAGAACTGGCATATCCTGTGCCCGAAATATATGGTTTGTTATTTGATGGTAGCGAAAAAGTCTGGAAATGGGCCGACGGTTCATGTTTTGGCAATGGTGGCTTTTATGATGGAGCAGCAGGGCCTCAATGGTGGACTATGGGTGCAGATGGTGTTGAAGGACAATTTGCCGGTGAAGGCAACAGTGCCACTATGACATTTACCATGTCAGGTAAGCAAATTAAGTTAAGCAATGGCAAGACTGGTACCTTAGACTTTAGTGCAGGAGATGCCGTATTTGGAAATTGGTATGGTACACTGACCTCTTCTTGTGGTGTATTAGGAGGTTATGCATTAAATGAAACGTATATAGCCAAAGGTAGTCAGATTGAAAAATATCAGATAATATCGCTTACAGATGATAAGATGGTTTTATCTTGGTCAGAAGATGCTAACATGTCTTCAGGGAGTACAGGTTGGTTCTGGGTTTTTAAGTCTGAATGATAAATTAGAAATTTTGAGGAAAACAATTGTCGCTACTGAGATTTATTAAATTGTTCGTAGCATTGGGCGTAAGAAATAAAATACAACCTATAGTACAATTGTTTAATGGTTAAATAAAGGAAAGGCAAGTCGTGAGACTTGCCTTTTTGATTGAATGATTTAGACTTTTTCTTTTTATTTTGCTCTTCTCATCTGGAATATTATCTATCTTTGTGGAGAAACAATTATGAAATCGAACTTATGAAATACACATCATATACTTATCACTGTGTTCGTGCTGAAGTTTCTGCTTTTATAATAGAAGATGGAGTAACTGAATACCATATAATGTTACATGTTACTAATCCCATGCTATCTTATTATGAACAGATGGAGGCTGTTTTTAAGATATACACTTCTTTGTTACAAAATGAACTTCATGGTGCGTCAAGTATCTTCAAACGTTTTTTTCTCAGCGATGCTGCTAATCAAACTGATTTATTGCTTGCTAGAATGATTGAGGATTCAGATTGTGCCCTATCAGTGGTGCAACAGCCTCCACTTGACGGGACCAAAATTGCTTTATGGGCACATCTGTTGACTAATGTCAAAACGAATATGTTACCCAATGGACTTTTCGAAGTAAAGTATGGAAAATATCGTCAGCTTTGGTTAGGAGGTTGTTCTAATAAAGCTGCAAATTCAGAGTACCAGATGCGTTTGCTCCTGAATGATTATGTTATGCAACTAATGGAAGAAAATTGCACATTGGAAGCAAATTGTTTGCGTACATGGATTTTTGTTCAAAACGTGGACTGTAATTATGCAGGAGCTGTGAAAGCTCGTAATGAAGTCTTTGCCACTCAGAATTTGACCGAAAAGACTCATTATATTGCCAGTACAGGAATAGAAGGAAGACATGCAGATCCAAAAGTTCTTGTTATGCTCGATGCTTATGCTATCGAAGGAATAAAACCCGATCAAATCAAGTATCTATATGCTCGTACTCATTTAAATCCGACGTATGAATATGGTGTTAGTTTTGAACGAGGTACGGCAGTTGATTTTGAAGATCGCCGACAAATTATTATTTCGGGTACGGCAAGTATTAATAACCATGGTGAAATAGTTTTTCCTGGTGATGTTGTTCGGCAGGCAGAGCGCATGTGCGAAAATGTTGAAGCATTATTAAAAGAAGCCGATTCATGCTTTGAAGAATTGCAATATATTATTGTTTATTTACGTGACACGGCTGATTATCTTGTTATAAAAAGTTTCTTTGAAAAAAGTTTCCCCAATATTCCTACAATAATTACGTTAGCTTCTGTCTGTAGACCGGGCTGGCTAGTGGAAATGGAATGCATGGCTGTTAAGGCGTTGTAAAGTATCATCTTTTGTTAATCTACTATTGGTTTAACTGATTATAAACTTTTATTTTTGGCTTTACAATAACTCCAAAAATGTAGAAAATGAAAATACGCATATTTTTCTTTTTAGTATTTATATTCTTAGGAATTGGTTGTACCAAAACAGATCGTACTTTTGTTATTGAAGGAACAGTTCCATCTGTAAGATACGATGGTGAATGGATTTTTCTAGTTCCAATGGAAAATGCTCCAGGAAGAGTTGATTCTGTCAAGATATCTAATGCTTCTTTTAAATTCGAAGGTCAAGGTGAAGAGATGAGAGTGATTAGGTTACGCCCGGCTCTTCGTTATTATGTTCAGGAGTTGTTAGTGATAACCGAGCCAGGTGTAATTAAAGTGACAGCTGATTCGATAGGCTGTGTTAGTGGAACTCCTCAAAATGATGCGCTTCAAATATGGAAATCTCAGCATGAGAAAAGATTAGCTGCTTATCATTTTATTTATGACGGACTTAAAGAAGCTAAGGGTGACGATTCATTAAGATTTATTCAAGCTTTTGATACACTAAAGGTGCAAGAGAAAGAAGCTAATTTCCTTTTGTTGATGAATCATAAAAATACTACATTAGGTCAATTTATGCAGAGAATTATATTACCATCTCTTACGAATGAACAGAAGAAACAGTTGGATGAAAAGATGGAATAGCAAATTTGTAAATTGGTTACTTCTTGGTATGGGAGGTTTGATACTCTTCTTTTTTTTCTATGAAGTACTACCTTACCATCTGTTACATAGAGAGCAGATGATACTTTTTTTATTTTCACCCATTGAATTAATTCAATATTTTAATAATTCAGGAGGATTAGCTCGTCTATCTGGAGATTTCTTAACTCAATTTTTCTGTTACAAAGGAGCGGGCCCTTTGATTATGGCTGTGGTATTGGTCTCGTGGGGAGTCGTTGTGTATAAATTATCTTTTCCTTATTTAGGCCGGTGGGCATGGTTTGTGGTAATATTGGCTGTTATATGGGAGACGGGAAAAGAATGTGGGCTAAATTATCCCTTGTCAGGAACGATTTCATTAATTGGTATTGGTCTCGTTTATTTACTCTGTCGTTTTTTTATCAGAAAACCTCTTAAGTGGGGGGTACCTATAAGCGTATTTGTAATTAGCCTTGGATATTGGCTTTGGGGTTATGGAAATTGGTCAAGTTCTTGGTATAACACGCCCGATTTAAGAAGAGAAAAAATGTTAGCAATAGATTCTGAATTCTATTTTGGACATTGGCAAAAAGTTCAGAAACTATTGGATGAAGATAATCAGGCGAGTTTGCTGTTTACCTATTACCGAAATTTATATAATGCTCAAAGAAATCAGCTACCAGATAAATTAATGAGTTATAGCCAGCCTCTCTCCCAAGTCTTATTCTTACCTATTTC
The DNA here is from genome assembly GCA_018054505.1 of Prevotella sp. GTDB lineage: Bacteria > Bacteroidota > Bacteroidia > Bacteroidales > Bacteroidaceae > Prevotella. The sequence goes on along the minus strand of JAGPJJ010000046.1, from coordinate 5,010 downwards.
TCCCTCCTCAAATTACATTATGATATATGCTGCTAATGAAGCTTGGTTTGCTATTGGTGACATGACTATGGCTGAACATGCAGCTATATTGGGAATGATTTTTTCTCCATATCAAAAAGGAACAAGACCCATTAAACGTTTGGCCGAAATTAATTTAATAAATGGAGATGATGCTGCCGCATTGAAATATTTACGACTTCTTCAGAAAACATTGTGCTATAAACGCTGGGCAGAACGGCGTATTCCGGGAAACCTGAGTCCCGATGTGCAGCAATGGCTAAAACGCAAGCGTGAATTAATATCTCAAACTGATACTTTAAGGTTATCAACAGATGTTTCAGCTTCCCTAATACATTTGCTGAATAACAACAGAGATAATTTTATGGCGCGAGACTATCTTCTTTGTTTTGATTTACTAAATAAAGACATTGCTTCTTTTGTGGATCACTATCAAGAATTTGCAAAGAATATGGTTCCATCAGGAATTTACGCAGAGGCTCTTCTTATTTATCTTGCAGAAAAGAAAACTTCTGCTGAAGAAATTAAAGAATGGAAAATCTCCCCTTTCATTCTGAACGAATTCAAGAACTACAATAAGCTATATCAAACTAGTAATGGAAATGCTGGTTTACTTAAAGCTACATTTGGAAACACTTATTGGTATTATTTTCACAATGCATTAATAGAAAGATGAGAGTTTTTAATATAACTATATTTTTTTGTGCTCTGGTGATCATTCAAGCATGTACACCTTCACCTAAGAATGTAAGGCTGACAAATGATTTGTTAGTTATTTATCCAGAATATAAGGATGTTACTATTCCGTTTAATGTGGCGCCTCTTAATTTCCTTATCAGAAACGAAGGGGTTGATGCCGTGTCTGTTGAGGTCAAAGGTGTTTCTACTTGTTTACAAGTTAATGCGAAAGGCAATAAGGCCGTTTTTTCACAGAAAGACTGGACATCTTTTATAGCCAAGGAAAGAGGTCATAAACTTGTAATAAAAGTGATTGCACGTATAAACGGTGAATGGTTACAATATCGATCTTTTACTTGGCAAGTTGTTGCAGACCGTCTGGATGCTTACGTCTCTTATCGCTTGATTGAACCCGGTTATGAGGTTTGGAACAAACTCCAACTCCGCGAACGTTGTATTGAGAATTTTGATGAAAGGGTCTTGGCGGACAACAGCCAAACAAATGGGCAATGTATGAATTGCCATATTCATGGCAAAGGAAATAGTTCCATGTTCCACATAAGAGGAAGCAAGGGAGGAACTCTGTTAAATCGTCATGGGAAGTTACGTAAACTAATGTTGAAAACATCTCAAATGAACTCTGCTGCTGTGTACGGGGATTTTCATCCCGATGGACGTTATGCCGTTTTCTCTACTAATACAATAATTCCGGCATTGCATGCACAGGGTAATCATCGTTTGGAAGTATATGACACTGTTTCTGATTTAGTTATTGCAGACTTTGATAGAAACAAAATGATAACATCTCCTTTGCTGGCCGATTCTTTAACTTTAGAAACGTTTCCTACCTTCTCGGCAGATGGTAAGTGGGTGTTTTATTGCTCTGCACCATTGGTTGACCTACCATCAAACATAAATGAATTGCGTTATTCTTTGTGTCGTGTCGCTTTTGAAGCTGAACAACAGAAATGGGGTTCTCGTGTAGATACACTTTGGAATGCAAGGTTAATGCAAGGTTCAGTATGTCACCCGAAGGCCTCACCGGATGGACGGTATTTATTATTTACTGTGGCCCGATGTGGAACCTTCCCTATTTGGCATAGAGAGACTGACCTGCAATTGCTTGATTTGCTTACCGGTAAAATCGATAAACTAGAAAGAGTCAATTCTAATCGTTCAGAAACTTATCATAGCTGGTCTTCTAATAGTCGTTGGTTTGCTTTTGCAAGCAAGAGGGGAGATGGTCAATACGGTCGTGTTTATTTTGCTTATGTTGATGAAATGGGACAAGTACATAAACCTTTTGTTTTACCTCAAAAAGATCCTGAAATGGATGATTTAAATCTTAAATCTTACAATATACCTGATTTGTCAGCGATGCCTATGCCTTTTGATTCACATGACGTTAAACGAATATATGATGAAGTGGTTGCAGAAAAGTTTAAATAAAAACAAGATGACTTCTTTTAGATGAATAAAATACATATAAATATGGAAAGAAAAATAACAATGCTTTCACAAAGAAGGTGGAAAATAGGATTTTCAGTCATTTTATGGCTGAGTGTATTTCTTTTTTGGGGGAGGTTTTATCCGTCACATCTATCATACCAAGAGCAATTACAGCTTTTTCTCTTTGATACAGATTATTTGATTGAACATTTAATTATTCCGGGAGGATTAGCGGAATATATTTCCGAATTCCTAGTCCAGTTCTATTATCATAGATGGATAGGTGCAGCTATTTTAGCGACACTTTTTGTTGTTCTGCAACTCCTCGTATGGTTATTGGCTCAAAAACATAAGGCTGCTGATGTTTATTATCTTTTAAGCTTCTTGCCGATAATTTCTATGTGGTATTTTATGACAGATGAGAATGCCATGCTTGCTTTTGCTGTTTCAATCTTATTTGCGCTTGGAACCATGTATTTGCATGTTAGTTTAAACAGTCAATGGAGACGTGTGTTAAGTGTTGTTCTCTTTGCTCCATTACTCTATTGGTTTGCTGGTGCAGCACATTTTCTATTTATAGGTTGGGCAATCATTTGTGAAGCAAAACTGTTGTACCAAAATAACAAGAAATTGGCTATTGGGGGAAGTATTGCTGCACTAATATTGATGGGATTAGCATGTCCTTTAATCTCTGGCTTATGGCTTCAATATCCTATATTCAGGTTAATGGGAGGAATTAATTTCTACCGTTTTCCTTCTTATATACCATTAACGGTATTCATCGTAGAAGCGCTTTTCTTATTCTTTCCGTTTCTGATTTCCTCTTTGTCTCCTCCTAAGAAGAATGTACATTTTGCTATAATCCTTCAAAGCTTGATTTTGATAATGAGTGGATATGTGTTACTCTCATCAGGTGCCGACATGAATAAGGAAGAAGCTATGGAGTATGATTGGTTAGTGCGAAA
>JAGPJJ010000046.1:0-1800 GCA_018054505.1 Prevotella sp. | reverse complement strand
CGTAGTTATCAGGAAGCATTAGTCTATGTGTGGACTCAGACACATCGGAATTTTGATGGAATGCCTTGGAGCATTTCACCTGATGTTGCACACGAGGTTACTGATTTTGCTAGAATTTATATGTCTCAACAAAACAGTCAGCCCATTTTGCACACGCAGTATGGTGATACATTCTGGTATTATTTATTGTTTAAGAAAAAATAATGTATATGAAGAAAATAATTACTTTTATATGGATTGGATTATATTTAATGGCTTGTAATAATCCGGTTACTTCACCAGAGAAGATCAACGAATTGCCTGCTATATATCCTGATTATATTGGAGTGACCGTACCTGTTGGTATTGCGCCTATGAACTTTAATTATCTGGGTGATTATGAATGTCTGGATGTTAACGTGGTTGGATCAAAATCTGGGAAAATCCATCTTAATGATGATAAGATATCCTTTCCTGATAGCGAATGGAAAAAATTGTTGCAAGATAATGTGGGAGACAGTATTGTATTCACTCTTAGTGTGCAAAAAAAGAATAAATGGATACAATACCGATCTTTTTCAATGTATGTAAGCTCATACCCAATTGATTACGGATTAGTGTATCGTAGAATTGCGCCTGGATATGAAGTGTATAGTAAGATGGGTATTTACGAACGTGATCTTTCTACTTTCAACGAACGCGCTTTGGTCGAAAACACAATGGTTCCTGGCATGTGTGTTAATTGTCACTCTTTTAACAAAACGAACTCTAATCAGATGAGTCTTCATATTCGTGGCGCTCATGGGGCAACTTTGATGCAAATAGAGGGGGAGCGTGAGCTTTTAAATACCAAAACAGACTCTACTCTTTCAGCATGCGTTTATCCATACTGGCATCCAAGTGGTAAATACATAGCATATTCAGTTAATAATACGCGTCAGTCGTTTCATGCGGTTAAAGACGAACGTGTGGAAGTACTTGATTTAGAATCAGATGTTTTGGTATATCACCCTTCCACTCATCAAGTATTGCTTTCTCCGTTATTGAAGAAAAAAGAAGTTTTTGAAACTTTTCCTGTTTTCTCACCAGACGGTAATAAATTATATTTCTGTGCGGCAAAACAAATGCCAATTCCAGAAAAATATAAGGAAATACGTTATAGCTTATGCAGTATTGATTTTGACAAAGAAAAGGGAACGTTCGGAAACCGGATTGACACATTGATTGATGCCGAGAAAATGAAAAAAAGTATTTCCTTTCCTAGACCATCTTATGACGGCAAATACATCATGTTTACTTTATCTGATTATGGCAACTTCTCCATTTGGCACAAAGAAGCAGATTTATGGCTGCTAAACTTGCAAGATGGTAGTTTACGTACTATTCATGAAGTTAATAGTGATAATACTGAGAGTTTTCACAATTGGAGTAGTAATTCGCATTGGTTCGTTTTTAGCAGTCGCAGAGAAGATGGTTTATATACTCGTCTTTATTTAGCATGTATTAATAAGGAAGGTAAAGTTAGCAAGCCTTTTTTGCTGCCTCAGAAAAACCCTATGAATTATTATGATAAGTTATTGTATTCTTATAACGTACCAGAATTTACTAATAGCCCTGTCAAGATAGAACCAAGGAAGTTAGAACGTGAAATCGTTTCTAATAAAAGGGTGCAAGTTGAAGTGCGTAAGTAAAACGATGCTCTCAACACCGAAGCCGTGCTTTCACGAGACGAGATGCCAGATTTGAGATAATATTATCTTTGGATAAAATTGTATTTGTTTGATTCCTCGCACACTCGTACTTTTGTCGAATAGAATGATG
>JAGPJJ010000195.1 GCA_018054505.1 Prevotella sp. | reverse complement strand
GAAGCTATTGAAGATGGGGAATATGGAACTGACGCTCAGTGCTGAAGCTAAGCAAGTGTACATAGATTACTATAACGAAACAAAGGCTAGAACGGATGAAAATGATTCGTTCCAGGCATCGATGTTATCGAAATTGCGTATTCATGTATTGAAATGGTGTGCCATTACTCACATCTTGTCTTGCCAAGATGATGCTGGGCCTGGTTGTTATTTTGCTTTGCCATCTTCTACAGAGGTGTCGGCAGAAGAAATGAAGTATAGTGTGGAGTGTATGCGCTACTTCGAGCATTGTGGAGCCAAAGCATTGAATCTTATTACAGGAGGAACGACAGCTAGGAAGATGACGAAAGAACAGTTGATTAAACAGCTGTATTCCCTAGTAGGAGAAGGTAAAATGAATATTACTAAGTTTGCAGAAGGTATTGGTGTTAGCAGGCAATACGTGAGTAGGATAGTCAATAAACAGCCAGAACTTCATGGTTGCGGTTGCGCATCAACGGAAACCCCTTTATATAAAGGGAGTTCAAGCGTAATCCTACCGCAACCTGCTGTAGCTGAATGATAAGTCTCAGATTGAAATGTGGTTGCGGTGGATTGCTACTCTATCTTGCTGATAATTAGAAGTATAGAACGTGTCGCAACTGAAACTATAAAATAGGGTATATCTATGAATATATTTTTAAGGCAAATTTCAGTTTACGATGGAGTCACTGATAATGTGGGAAGGGTAATTACCTTACATGATTTCCTTTTCTCTAAAGAGTATGCAAATGTCATCCAGATGATGCGCTGTATTGCAGATAAGGAGGAACGGGATAAATGGAAACGGCGACTCCCACAAGCAGCTATTAGTGGCGTGTTTGCTCCAACGAGAGCCGTGAAGAACATTAAGCAATATTCGGGGTTGATAAGCATTGATGTAGATTCTAAGGAAAACCCAGATATAACGAATTGGGAAGAGCTTAAAACTCAGTTAGCAGTGTTGCCTCAGATTGCTTATTGTTCGCTCAGTGTTAGTGGTAAAGGTATCTTCGCCATTATTCCTTTGCGGTATCCACAAAATCATTTGCAACAGTTTCGACAGCTGCAAATCGACTTTGAAAAAATGGGAATCACCATAGACAAGGCGTGTAGTGATATAACTCGTATGCGTTGCATGAGTTATGATGAGCATCCGCTAATTAACATGAATGCAATCCCATACGAAGGTGTTTATGTGGAACCACCTAGAAAGGTGTTTTATCCTCTTGGTGATTTCGATGGAAATGATGAACTTCTGGCTGTGGAAAAATGCTGTGAGATAATCAGCCGCACCGGAACGGATGTGACAGTTTCCTATGAACAATGGATGAAGGTTGGCTGTTCTCTTGCTACTCTGGGAGAAGATGGCAGACCGTTCTTCCACATCTGTAGTCAACAGAATCAGGATTATAACGAATTGAAGACAGATAAACTGTTTTCTGATTTGTTGAAGCGAAATTACCAAAGTGTTAGTATTGGAACATTTTTTTGGATTTGCCGTCAATATGGTATCCGAATCCATTCATAAAATAAATTTTAGAATTAATGAAAGCAATAACAATTCCAACAAGTCTTTATGTTGCTTTAGCGCAATTGGAAGACAAAGATGCGGGACAGATAGCAAAAGCTATCGCTCGCTATGTAGAAGAGGAAAAGGAACCAGCTTTTTCCAATTCCCTTTTGAAAGCGTTCTTTACGCTTTTTCGTGAACAAATCGATGCTCAACGTAATGCTTATGAGCAGCGTCGTGTTGTTAATACTCAGAATGCTCAACGCAAAGTGAGTAAAAAACGAGTCGTACCGAAGAAGACCGAATCGGTTGTTGAAGAGAAGAAAGAGGAAGTTGTTTCTAACGCTCCAATTCCTTTGCAGCGATTGGTTGATGTCTATCCGAAAATCGGTACTTATACGGGGGAATTTCAAAATGCTTGGGATTCTATGGCGGAGTCTGATAAGCAGCGTGCCATAGATTTTGTTCCAGTTTATTTGAGTCAGTTTCCGGAGCCTTCTGCCCAGTTCTATTTGAATCAATACTTGAAGGCTAAGCCTTGGGACAAGGTAACTGGTTAAAGGGTTGAAGGGGTTGTGGGTAAGCAGAGGTGACGGCATTTCTGTTGCGAGATATGCCGAGGTATTACCTTTGCTGCGCTCGGTATCCTCTGCGTTCTCGCCTCCTTTCTTTGAGAAAGAGCGGAGGATGAAGTCGTTCGCAGGCTCACAACCCTTGATATGAACATTTTAAACGATTAAAGAAATGACAAATAAAAGCAAACTAATATCGTTGGAGAATAAACGAAATCATGTGGTAGTTACCAAGGTGACTCAGGGTGAATATTCGAAGATTTGTTCGGCTGCTAAAAGTTGTAATATGACAGTAAGTAGCTTTGTTCGTGCTCGTTGTTTGGGGTATAAGCCAAAGAACAAGTTGTCTAATGAAGAGATAAAACTGCTAGGAAATTTGGCGAAATGCCGTATTGATATGGTCAATTTTGCTAATGCTTTGTCGGGGTTAACTAACGAACAAAAGCTTTCTCTCTTTCGTAATTATCGTGTGATGTTTGATTGGTATGAGAGGGTTGTGCCAATAACGAATGCTGTAGTCGACTATTTGCAGTCGGTACAGAAAGTTAATGATTTCCCATCTAGTTCAACTTAAATTAGTAGTTTATGATTGCAAAGGCAAAAGCAATATCACATGGTATCAATGCCATCAGATATATGAGTGGTGAGTCGGAGCACAAGAAACATCCGGAGAAAATATACCATGTATGTAATCAAAATCTTGATGCAGATATGGATGCTTTGGGGATTTGGATGATGATGAACTTGATTTCTGCATCACGAATGGATGTCAAGAATAACGTGATCCGTATCGAGATAAGTCCTTCTGCTGAACATACCAAGGACTTTTCTTTATCTGATTGGAAGAAACTTTGGAACGATTTTATAGAAGAGTTTGACAAACAGGTAATCTATGACAAAAAGGGTAAGTTGGTATCAGACAAAACTTATCTGGGATGTAGTATGGCTACTGTTTGGCTTCATAAAGATTCTGAGAGCGGTACACCTCATCTTCATGCAGCAGTTAGTAGAATGACAGAATGGGGACAGATGAATAATGATCATGCCATTCATCTTCGTGCCCAACGAGCAGCTGAGATTATTGCTCGAAGATATGGTTGGACTACGGCTCGTGAGATTCGAGACAATAATCTCAGGAAGGTAAGTGAGGATTGTATGGACATCGTTAGATTAATGCCGCATTGGTCATGGGATGAATATGCTTATTTGTTGAAAAGAAAAGGATATGATGTGCGTTTGCGTCGTGACAAAGAGGGTATCGTTCGTGGCTATGTTTTGGCGAAAGGTAATGCAAAGTACAAGGCTTCTG
>JAGPJJ010000045.1 GCA_018054505.1 Prevotella sp. | reverse complement strand
ATGGAACTCCTTTAAATAAGGAGATTTATCAACTTATGAGTAAATCAATTCATGCTACGGCAATAAATAAAGAAGACCTATGATAAACTATGATTTAAGTAAGGTTAAGGCTATCGTGTTTGATGTAGACGGAGTTTTGTCTGCTGAGACAATAGTGTTGTCGCATGATGGTGAACCCTTGCGAACGGTGAATATAAAGGATGGATATGCCATACAGTTAGCTGTTAAAATGGGTGTTAAAATAGCTATTCTTACAGGTGGAAACACTCAAGCTGTGAGATTGCGTTATCAACATCTTGGAGTTGAGGATATCTATATGAACTGTGCTGTCAAGGTAACAGTTTACGACGAATTTTTAAAAAAGTATAGTCTTAATAACGATGAAGTCATTTATGTAGGTGATGATATCCCAGACTATGAGGTTATGCGTCGCTGTGGATGTCCTTGTTGTCCAGCTGATGCTTGTTCTGATATTAAGAATATTAGTTTATATATTAGCTCTCGCAATGGTGGTTATGGTTGTGGACGTGATATAATAGAACAAGTTCTTCGTGCTAAAGGCAAATGGCTTAGTGATGCGAAGGCTTTCGGATGGTAAAATATAGATATAATGGAATACAAAATAATACTTGCCAGTAACTCTCCTCGCCGTAAAGAGTTACTCTCTGGTTTGAATATTCCTTTTACAGTATTTGTAAAGGATGGCATTGATGAAACTTATCCAGAATCAACACCTGTTGATGATGTATCTTTGTATTTGTCAAAACTCAAGTCTTCAGCTTATTTGCACGATATCAAAGAGGATGACTTGATTATTACTGCTGATACAGTTGTTGTTGTTGATAATATGATTTTAGGCAAACCCAAAGATCATGATGATGCTTTTAGAATGTTGCGCTTGATTAGTGGACGTACGCATAAAGTTATTACTGGTGTCAGTCTTACGACATCATCTAAGCAGCGTAGTTTCAAAGTTACGACAGAAGTTACGTTTAAAGAATTAAGGGATGAAGAAATTGATTATTATATATCAACTTTTAGTCCATATGACAAGGCTGGCTCTTATGGAATCCAAGAATGGATAGGCTATATAGGAGTAACATCAATAAATGGTAGTTACTATAATGTGATGGGACTTCCTGTACAAAGAATTTATGATGAGTTGAAAAATATGTGAAACATATTGTAATTTAATATTCGGAACGGTCACTATGTATTTTTTCATAGTGACCGTTCTTTGTAATCTATACTTAGCAAAACATAGTTCAATGTGGTTACAATCTTACACTTTATCGTTAAACCAATATAAAAAACTAATATCATGTTTGAATGTTTCAGAATAATTGTTAACTTTGCGACTAAATAAAATAAACTATGACGCTGATAATAGTTGCTATAATACTACTGAGCTTCTTGCTCATCGCTACTGAAAAATTCACCAATGTGAATAAAGCTGCGATTGCTATTTTCGCTGGTACAGTAGGGTGGGTGCTTTATATTTGCTATGGCACTGATTTCGTAATGAGTCAGCATTATGGTGAATATACTAGTTTCTTAGAAAATACAGTATCTTCTAGTGTAGTAGTAAAGCAATTTATTGCTAAACATATTTTTCTACCTTATGTAGGTGAGGCTGCAGAGATAGTTTTGTTTTTGTTGTCTACAATGACTATTGTTGAGATATTAAATAACAATGGGTGTTTTGACTTCCTCTCACAATTACTGAAGACAAGAAACAGTAAAAGAATGCTTTGGACACTTGGAATTATCACATTCTTGATTTCTGCTAATCTTGATAATCTAACAACAACCGTAATGATGCTCACAATGATGCATGAAGTTGTTCCCAGTCGTCGTCAAAGGATGATATTTGGGTCAGCTATAGTTATTGCGGCAAATACTGGTGGTGCTTTAACTGTTATTGGTAATCCTGAAGGATTAGTGCTATGGAATATCGGTGCTGTGAGTGCTACCAATTTTTCAATGTCACTGATAATCCCATGTATCGTTGCTTGGGCATTACCAACATGGATGCTTGGTCGTATGCTTCCTAATAGGGTTGATACTGAATGGGTGATAATGCCATATAGAGGAGATGACACAAATCTTAATACATGGCAAAGATTAGTGATGCTTTTTGTTGGAATAGGTGGACTTTGGTTTATTCCGACTTTTCATAATATAACAAAATTGAGCCCATTTCTTGGCGCATTATGTGTTCTTTCTATTTTATGGATTGTTAATGAGATTTTCAATCATAAACTAATGAATGCAGATCAAATGATACAACGTCGCACACCGCGTGTTTTGCAGTATGGCGTTATCCAGATGATGCTTTATGTGATGGGTGTAATGCTCGCCCTTGGTGTTGTCAAAGAAACTGGTGCGATGAAATTGTTATGGAATTTTCTTCAGGAAAATGTTAACAATGTATGGATATATGGTGTTATAGCAGGTTTTGTCAGTTCTGTTTTGGATACATTTGCAACGGCAATGAGTTTTATCCAAATTAAGCAGAATGTAGAAATGAATGATATATACTATAAGGTGATAGCTTTTTGCGTAATGTGTGGAGGCAATGTGTTAGCAATAGGTAGCATGAGCGGAATTGCCTTATTAAAAATGGAACGTATGCATATTGGTTGGTATTTCAGGAATGTAGGTTGGAAATGTGTTCTTGGAACAGCAGTAGGCTTTGTTGTATTGATGTTGGCGAATTTATAAATACGAGAATAGAAACTTATCAAGAATAACAAAATTAAGGTAATAATTTAATTATGGCAAAAATTAAAACAATAGGTATTCTTACTTCCGGTGGTGATGCTCCTGGTATGAATGCAGCTATTCGTGCGGTTACTCGTGCTGGAATTTACAATGGTTTCAACATTAAGGCAGTGTATCGTGGATATGACGGCCTTATCAATGATGAAATAGTTGATTTTACAACAGAGAATGTTAGTGGTATTATTAATCAAGGTGGAACGATACTCAAGACTGCCCGCTCAACGGATTTTATGACAGACGAGGGTAAGAAGAAAGCTTATGATAATGTCGTAAAAGAAGGCATCGATGCACTTGTAGTAATAGGTGGAAATGGTTCTCTTACTGGTGCAATGTTGTTTGCTCAGGAATATGATATTTGTTGTATCGGACTTCCTGGAACAATTGACAATGACCTATATGGTACAGATAATACTATAGGCTATGATACTACAATGAATACTATCGTGGAGTGTGTTGACCGTATCCGTGATACAGCCCAAAGCCATGAACGAATATTCTTTGTTGAAGTTATGGGACGTGATGCTGGTTTCTTGGCACAGAACTCTGCTATTGCGAGTGGTGCTGAAGCTGCAATTATTCCTGAAGACCGTACTGATGTAGACCAGTTGGCTCAGTTTATGGAACGAGGAATACGTAAAAGTAAAAAGAGTTGTATCGTGATTGTAAGCGAAAGTCCTAAATGTGGTGCTCTTTATTATGCTGATCGTGTAAAGAAAGAGTTCCCTGAATATGACGTACGTGTTTCTATCTTAGGACATCTCCAGCGTGGTGGTCGTCCATCAGCGCGTGATCGTATTCTTGCAAGTTGTACAGGCTTAGGCGCTGTTGAGGCTATCATGCAGGGACAACGTAATATTATGGTCGGAATGAGAAATAATGAAGTTGTATATGTTCCGATGATCGAAGCAATACGAAGTGATAAACCTTTTGATCGTAAGTTGATACAAGTACTAGATGAACTTAGTATCTAATATTAAAAGGTATTAAAAAGTGGTTAATAAGTGGTTAATAATGGTACAAAACTCGGTTTTATTTTGTAGTTTCCACTAATATTCGTACTTTTGCTATATCGAAAATAAATAGAACATTAATATAAATTTAGTAGCTTATGTCACAAATTATCGGGCGCATTTCTCAGATTATCGGTCCTGTTATCGATGTTTATTTCGATACAAAAGGGCAGGATGCTGAAAAGGTGTTGCCAAAGATTTTCGAAGCTCTTAAAGTTAAGCGCACTGATGGCAGTGACCTTGTGATTGAGGTTCAACAGCATATCGGTGAAGACACAGTGCGATGTGTTGCTATGGACAATACTGATGGTCTTCAAAGAGGACTTGATGTGATTCCTTTAGGAAGCCCAATAACAATGCCTGCAGGTAAACAGATCAAGGGCCGTATGATGAATGTAATAGGTAAGCCTATTGATGGAATGGAACAACTTGACATGCAAGGTTCTTATCCTATCCATAGAACTGCTCCTACATTCGACCAATTGTCTACCCATAAAGAGATGTTGGCGACAGGTATTAAGGTCATTGACCTTTTGGAGCCATATATGAAAGGTGGAAAAATTGGTTTGTTCGGTGGTGCTGGTGTTGGTAAGACAGTGCTTATCATGGAGCTTATTAATAATATCGCCAAAGGTCACAATGGATATTCTGTATTTGCAGGTGTCGGAGAACGTACACGTGAAGGTAATGACTTGCTACGTGATATGCTTGAAAGTGGTGTTATTAAATACGGTGAAAAATTCCGTAAGGCCATGGACGAAGGTAAGTGGGATCTTTCTCTTGTAGATAAAGACGAACTTGCAAAAAGTCAAGCAACACTTGTTTATGGACAGATGAATGAGCCACCTGGCGCACGTGCTTCTGTAGCTCTTTCAGGTCTTACTGTTGCAGAGGAATTCCGTGATCATGGAGGTGCTAATGGTGAGGCTGCTGATATAATGTTCTTCATTGACAATATCTTCCGTTTTACACAGGCTGGATCAGAGGTGTCTGCACTTCTTGGACGTATGCCTTCTGCCGTAGGTTATCAACCAACATTGGCAAGTGAAATGGGTACCATGCAAGAGAGAATTACATCAACAAAGAATGGTTCTATCACATCTGTACAGGCTGTTTATGTGCCTGCTGATGACTTGACAGACCCTGCTCCTGCAACTACATTTACTCATTTGGATGCAACAACAGAACTCTCACGTAAGATTACCGAACTTGGTATTTATCCTGCTGTAGATCCACTTGGTAGTACATCTCGTATTCTTGATCCTCTGATTGTGGGTAAAGAGCATTATGAGTGTGCTCAAAGAGTGAAAGAAATTCTTCAGCATTATAAAGAATTGCAGGATATTATTGCCATTCTTGGTATGGATGAACTTTCTGACGAAGATAAACTTACCGTTAACCGCGCGCGTCGTGTACAACGTTTCCTTAGTCAACCATTTACTGTTGCAGAACAGTTTACTGGATTGAAGGGTGTTATGGTGCCAATCGAAGACACTATAAAAGGTTTTAATGCTATCTTGGATGGTGAAGTTGATGATCTTCCAGAACAAGCATTCCTTAATGTTGGTACTATTGAAGATGCCAAAGAGAAGGGTAAGATGCTGTTAGAGTCAGCAAAGGGTAATTAAACTGATGACGGATATGAGTTTGAAACTAAAAATCGTATCGCCTGAAAGGGTAGAGTTCAACGGTGAAGCAGAGGTAGTAAAGGTGCCTGGGTTGATGGGAATGTTTGAAATCCTCAGCAACCATGCTCCTATAATATCGGCACTTCAACAAGGTATCGTTGAATTCGAAACCAGTGAAGGACGAAAAGAGTTGTCTATAACCGGAGGTTTCGTAGAGGTTCAGAAGAATGATGTCAATATCTGTGTAGAAAAAGCACAATGAGCATATTGGTAATTTTTCTATCTGTACTCTTTTATGTCCTTTTGGGCACAGCTTACGTTAAAGGATATGATTTCGTAAAAAGTCATTCTCCGGGTAATTTAGCAAAATTCTATCTTATTTTGGCTGTCATACGTATCTTACTTGTGGCTACTATAGTTGCAGTATATGTGTTGTTGTCTAAAGATAGAGTAAATTCTATACATTTTGCGGCTATGTTTCTTGGAATGTATGCCGTCACAATGATAGTAACGCTGATTTTAAAACATTAAGTAGAAATGAATCACATCAAACGACTGTTAGGTATTTTAATGGTAATGCTTGCCGTGTTGCCGACTTTCGCAAATGGTAAAGGTGGTGATCCAAATATTAAAGAGGTAGTGCTTGAGCATATCAAAGATTCTTATGACTGGCACATCACTAATATTGGAGAAAAACCTTTGGTAATACATTTGCCAATAATAGTAAACAGTTCAACTGGTTTCCATGTATTTTGCAGTTCGCAATTTTCAGAAGTTGCTGATGCTAAGGGATACCGTCGTGGACCATTTAACTTGGCAATTGCAAGCAAAGGAGACAATGCCGGTAAAATAGTTGAGATAACCAAGTCTGGAGCAGAATTGCGTCCTTTTGATATCTCTATTACAAAGACTGTAGCGGTGATGTTCATTGATGTCATCATATTGCTCTGTTGCATTTTGATACCTGCCAGATGGTATAAGAAACGTAAGGCTGGTGATCCTGCCCCTAAGGGATTTGTAGGATTTATTGAAATGATGGTAATGTATGTCGTTGACGAAATTATCAAACCTGGTGTTGGTAAGGGTTATGAGAAATACACTCCATATCTGCTCACATGTTTCTTCTTTATATTCACTTGTAACGTAATGGGCTTAATGCCATTTCCTCCTGGTGGGGGAAATGTGACGGGAAATATTGCCGTTACATTCTTAATGGCATTGTGTACATTTATAATTGTACAGTTTAGTGGAAACAAGCATTATTGGAAAGATATATTCTGGCCGGATGTTCCTACATGGTTAAAAGCACCTGTGCCTGTTATACCTGTGATAGAGTTTGTCGGTATCTTTACTAAACCGTTTGCTCTTATGATTCGACTTTTTGCCAACATGATGGCAGGTCATGCTATTGCACTTGCTATAACATGTATAATATTTCTTGTCGCAAGTAAAACTGCAGCTGTTTTTCTAAGCATGTCTGCTTTGAGTATTGTGATGAGTATATTTATGATGTGTTTGGAATGTTTGGTATGCTTTATTCAGGCAATGGTATTCACTATGCTTAGTGCAGTATTCATTGGATTGGCAAGAGTTGAACCTGAACACGAATAATTAATATAAAAAATATAAAAATAACAATTTAAACATTCAAGATTATGATTTCATTATTATTAGCAGCAGAAGGTGTTGCAAAATTAGGCGCCGCAGTAGGTGCAGGTCTCGCAGCTATAGGCGCAGGTCTTGGTATTGGTAGAATTGGTGGTCAGGCCATGGATGCTATGGCACGTCAGCCAGAAGTTATGAATAAGTTATTCACGAATATGATCGTTGCAGCCGCACTTATTGAGGGTGTTGCCCTTTTCGCTGCCGTAATCGCATTCTTGTGTATTTAATATAAAACTTTTCAGGAGGAATGTTGCTTTTGAATTAAATTCAATGCTTAAGTACATTCCTCTATATATAATTAAAAACAGTGTATGGATTTATTGATTCCTAGTACTGGCTTGCTATTTTGGATGTCTCTGACGTTCCTTGTCGTACTATTTATCTTGTGGAAGTTTGGTTTTCCTGTTATCGTAAAGATGGTAGCAGAAAGAAAATCTTTCATTGATGATAGTTTACGTAAGGCTCATGAAGCAAACGAAAAACTAGCTAATATACAGAAAGAGGGTGAATCCATCTTGCAGGAAGCGCGTGAAAAGCAAGCCTCTATATTAAAAGAAGCTGCTAGCACTCGTGATGCAATTGTTGAAAAAGCTCAGGATAAAGCACGTGAGGAAGGTGCCCGCTTGATTAACGATGCCAAAATAGAAATTGACAACGAGAAGCAGGCTGCTATCAGTGATATCCGAAAGCAAGTAGCGACATTGAGTGTTGAAATTGCTGAGAAAATTCTTCGTGAAAAACTTGGTAATGATAAAGCTCAGATGGATTTGATTGACCGTATGCTGGATGACGTTTCTTCGGCAGAAAATAAATAATTAGTTATGGATATAGGAGTAATATCGGTAAGATATGCGCGTGCACTGCTTAAAAGCAGTACTGATGCAAAAATCGAGGATTCGGTATATAAAGATATGCAAGTTCTTGCTAAGAGTTACATCGATGTACCTGAACTCAGATTTACGATAGACAATCCAATGCTTTCAAAAGATAGTAAGGAGACTCTTCTCGTTACTGCAGCTGGAAGCGATGTATGCGAACTCACGAAGACTTTTATTTCTCTTGTATTGAAAGAGGGGCGTGAGGGAATAATGCAGTTCATGGCTAATTCGTATATCACACTTTATAGAAAACAGAAGAATGTCATCCGTGGCAAACTCATTACCGCTGCTGCCGTATCTGGCGAAACAGAGCAGAAAATGCGACAGATGGTGGAGAGTAATACTAATGGAACTGTGGAGTTTGAAACCGAGATTGAACCTGATATAATTGGGGGATTTATCCTAGAGTATGATACTTACAGAATGGACGCTAGCGTGAAATCAAAGCTTAACGGCATCCTGACACAGCTTAAGAAATAATTTTTAAAATACAAATTATGTCAGATAAAATAAAACCAAGTGAAGTGTCTCAAGTTCTTCTTGAACAGCTCAAAGGTATCAATGGCAGTGAGAAGTTTGACGAGGTAGGCACAGTACTCCAAGTGAGTGATGGTGTTGCCCGTATCTATGGACTTCGCAATGCTGAGGCCAATGAATTGTTAGAGTTTGAGAATGGAACAATGGCAATTGTGATGAATCTGGAGGAAGACAACGTTGGATGCGTGCTTCTTGGATCTACGGCTGGCATTAAGGAGGGAATGACTGTTAAGCGCACAAAGCGTATTTCTTCAATTCTCGTTAATGACAATATGCTTGGGCGTGTGATCAATCCTATTGGTGAAGCCATAGATGGCAAAGGTGATCTAGATTTGACAGATGCCTTTGAAATGCCTCTTGACAGAAAAGCTCCAGGTGTTATCTATCGTCAACCAGTTAAGGAACCGTTACAAACAGGTTTGAAGGCTGTTGACTCAATGATTCCTATTGGCCGTGGTCAGCGTGAACTTATCATCGGTGACCGTCAAACTGGTAAGACAGCTATTGCTGTTGATACAATCATCAATCAGAAGAGCCTTTATGATGCTGGAAAGCCAGTATATTGTATATATGTAGCTATTGGCCAGAAGGCTTCAACTGTAGCTGCGTTGGTAGCTACTCTTAAGGAACATGGTGCAATGCCATATACAATTATCGTTGCTGCTACTGCTGCTGATCCTGCTGCTATGCAATATTATGCACCTTTTGCTGGTGCTGCTATTGGTGAGTATTTCCGTGATCGCGGATATAGTGCTCTTGTAGTATATGATGATCTTAGTAAACAAGCTGTTGCATATCGTGAGGTTTCTTTGATTTTGAGACGCCCTTCTGGACGTGAAGCTTATCCAGGTGATGTGTTCTACTTGCACTCTCGTCTTCTTGAGCGTGCTGCTCGTATCAATAATCAGCAAGAGATCGCTGAACAAATGAATGATCTTCCTGCTTGTATGAAGGGACATGTTCGCGGTGGTGGTTCGTTAACTGCTTTGCCTATAATTGAGACACAGGCTGGTGACGTTTCTGCTTATATTCCTACGAATGTTATTTCAATTACCGATGGTCAGATTTATCTGGAAACAAATCTGTTTAACCAAGGTTTCCGTCCTGCAATCAATGTTGGTATCTCTGTTTCTCGTGTAGGAGGTTCTGCACAGATAAAGAGTATGAAGAAGGTTGCTGGTACACTAAAGATCGATCAGGCTCAATATAGAGAACTTGAGGCTTTCTCAAAATTCTCGAGTGATATGGACGCCGTTACTGCAATGACTTTGGATCGTGGACGTAAGAATAATCAACTTCTTATTCAGCCACAGTATAGCCCAATGCCAGTAGGCGAACAGGTTGCTATCCTTTATTGCGGAGTTCATGGTTTGATGCATGATGTTCCTGTAGAGCAGGTTCGTGAATGCCAGAATCAGTTCTTGGATGCCATGCGTTCTTCTCATAGCGATATACTTGATGTCTTAGCCGACGGACAGTTGAGTGATGAAGCCATAAAGGTGATTCAAGAAACAATGACTAATGTTGTTGGACAATATAAAGGTTGATAGTTTTAACAATTAAGATTAATAGTTAGCAATGCCGTCATTAAAAGAGATAAAAACACGTATAGACTCTGTTAATAGCACTCGTAAGATTACAAGTGCCATGAAGATGGTGGCTTCTAGTAAACTTCATCATGCCCAAGCTGCTATTCAGAGTATGCTGCCATATGAGAATTTGCTTGAGCATATCCTCAAGTCTTTCTTGTTGACAGTGCCTGAGGCTTGGAATGAACTTGAATCTCAGCGTCCGGTAAAAAGGGTTGCGTTTGTTGTTTATACCAGCAATAGTTCTTTGTGTGGTGGATTCAATAATAATGTAATCAAGATGCTCAGTTCAGCTGTTGATGATTATAAAGCTCATGGCATTGACGATATCATTGTTTACCCTATAGGTAGAAAGGTAGAAGAATATGTCGTTAAGCAGGGGTTGACTAAGGCTGGAAGTTATCTTGAAATTGTAGATAAACCAAATTCAGCAGGATGTGCGGCAATCGCAAAGGAACTGCGTGATAAGTTTATTGCTCATGAAATCGACAAGGTAGAAATTATCTATCATCATTTCAAGAGTGCAGGTTCACAGATTCTTACGCGTAAGACTTATTTACCTATCGACTTGTCTACTGAGTCTATTGGTAATGAAAACGATCGTGATTTGAGCAGTAATACTATTACTGCTAAGGCACAGGAATATTTGAAAAAGTGCAAGTTAGATGAAGAAGGAGTGAAGGCTGAGGTTAAACCTCTTAATGACAATTTCATTGTTGAGCCTGATATGAAAACTGTTTTGGGTACTTTGATACCAAAGCAGCTTAATCTTCAAATTTACACAGCGCTGTTGGATAGTAATGCCAGTGAACATGCTGCTCGTATGGTTGCAATGCAGACTGCCACAGATAATGCGAATGAATTATTGCGTGATTTGAATTTGCAGTTCAATAAGAGTCGTCAGCAGGCTATCACTAATGAATTGCTTGATATTGTTGGAGGTAGTTCCAATAGATAGCGATTTTTTCAAACAGAATATAAAAAAGGAATATTGCAGATGTCAATATTCCTTTTTTATTTGTACTCTACAAGTACAAATAATTGCATTCTTCTTTGTGCTTTTCTTAAACTAAGATACGTAGCTACATCTTTCAAAGAATATCGATAAATACATCACTCTCACAAAATATTTGTTGTTTTTTGCTACAATGAATTGCGCTTTTGCTATATATTTTATTGCGTTATACGATGCAATGCATTCCAATATGATGAAATACGTACTGCAAAACATCGTGAAACGCAACCTATTACTTCGTAAAACGCATTGCAAAACATCGTGAAACGGAATGCATTACTTCGTAAAACGCACTGTAAAACATCGTAAAATGCAACCCATTGCTTCGTGAAACGCAAGTCATTTTTTATTTATATTCAAAACACTAAATTGATAATTTTGCTTTATTTATTTAATCTGTTTTCCATTGATTTCTAATTCTCCACATAGGGTTTTCAAAAATATTAGTGTCTAAGTGTCTAATGATTGGTTATCAGCAAGTTAACTTGCTTTATTGCAATTTTGTAGTGTCGAAATAATGTCGTATTTGATAAAATCAGCTATTTTGCATGCTGTTTTTTGCATTTGATCGTAGAAACGTTAATTTTTATGACATTTTTACGTCATTATGTGTTATTAAAAAGCGTTTGTAATTATTTGAATATCAAAGGATTGACACTTAGACGCTAGAAAAAACGAAAGAGTGCTAGTACGCGTGCGCAAGCGTACATTATTTATTTAGATGTATATTTTAGCATGAACATGTTTGAAAAGTATAGAATCACCTTTTTTGCATGTAAAAATACATTTATTGCATTTCTAAAGAGCTACATATCGTTATTAAAACACTATATTATGACCTAACTCGTCACAGTAAATATTCAATTTACTATAGTCCCGTCCCTTTATTTATGGGAGTTTTGAAAAAGCAGTTTTATAGTTATAGAGCAAAAAAGTATATGTAGTTCTTATTTTATAAACAATCATAATTTATTTAGAGATACTTTTTCCTGCTTTTTCCCATTCCATGATTCCACCACGTAGGTTAATAACTTTAAACTTAGCATTCTTCAATATGCCAGCACCTATCAAACTTCTTTTTCCAGAACGACAATATATAGCTACAGGCTTATCTTTATTGAGTTTCTCTTCTGCTAATTGCTTGAAGTCGTCTTTTTTAACATCAATGTTTGTTGCTCCTGGAATTCTGCCACTTGCATATTCTTCGGCTGTGCGAGCATCAACTAGTTGAACTTTAGATGATTTGATGAGTCCTTCAAATTTATTGGCATCAACTGTTACTATCTTGTTTGTATTACAACTGGCAAGGAATAAAACAGTTCCCAATGCCGCTAACATAAATTTCTTCATTTTATTATTATTTTATAGTATTTCGTGTGTAAAGTTATATGA
>JAGPJJ010000044.1 GCA_018054505.1 Prevotella sp. | reverse complement strand
CTGCCAAGTTCTGACGTGGTATTTCTTGATGAAATATGGAAGGCTGGACCTGCTATACAAAACTCGTTGCTTACTGTTATAAATGAGAAACTTTTCAGAAACGGAAGAAACGAAATCAAACTCCCACTAAAACTTCTTGTTGCAGCAAGTAATGAACTACCGGCTCGTGGCGAAGGACTAGAAGCTCTATGGGATAGATTTATCATTAGGATTGAAAGCTGTGCTATAAGAGACGAAGAAAACTTCACACTTATGATGACTGGCTGTGATGATAATGAAGACTTTACTGACGAAACAATAAAAATTTCTAATGAAGAATATGCTAAATGGTCGGATGATATTAAACTAGTGGAAATAAGTAATCACGCCATGGACTGCATCAGGGATATTAGAAAAGCACTTAGAACCGTAGAGGTGGATGGTGCGGAAGAACGACGAGACATTTACATCAGCGACAGAAGATGGAAAAAAATAGCACGCCTTGTGCGAACATCTGCTTTTATGCACGATAGAAAGTCTGTTGAAACATGTGATTTGTTACCTATGTATCATTGTCTATGGCAAGAACCTGACGAGCGTGACACTGTGAGGAAAATTGTCATTAGGGCTATATTTGCCACTTGCGCTTTAGAGTTTGCAAGATTAAAACAAGATCTTGAAGATGAGATAAGAAACAGCCATTTGCTTCAAAGAGCAGGTCGAAGTACAGCCAGACAGCGACAAAGAGATGCTGATAAGAAAACATACAGTGACTATTATTATCGACTCGTAAACCATGAAACTGGTCATTCGTTCATCGTATTGACTGATTTCAGACAATTACCAGAAATTGGTGAAGATGGTGAAGAAGGACTAATGTTCCAAGATCCAAGAAACGAGAAGATTACGGTGATAAAGGTTTACGATGGCAGTAAAGTTCCTTTAGGTAGCCGCCCAATAAGTTTGGCACGTGACAACGACAACGTGTATATTGATGGACTGAAATTCGAAATAGAGAAAGACAACGCTAGCGATGATAAGACAACACCTATGGCTGTAAATTCACAAGACAGCAGAGACTATTCTTTAGAAATAGATTCACTAGCTGATCGTCTTAGCGAAACTCAAAAAAGACTTGAAGATAATATGTTTATCAACGATGAGGATCGACGTGAAATAAAACTTTATCTTGCTGATTTTTATAAGGAAATAGCCTTTACTCGACAAGATATTGAGAAAATAACATATTAATAAATGAACTCCTTATACCTGAAACTTCTTAATGATTTCTGTCATTCAGGAAATGTACCTTCTGTGCCTTCTGATGCCATAGAGGGCAAGCCATGGGTTATAAAGAAAGATCCCCTGATGGACTTTCTTCTAAAACTGATGGGTGAAGGTAAATATATCAAGATGATACAGAATAGCAGACTTAGTGCTAAGATATTCTATTCTGCTGTTGGGAAGTTTATTGCTGAATGCACTCACTACGAAGATTTTCAAAATCAACGTGCATGGACCGAGCGCAACAATATGATTAAGGTTCTGAAATGGTCTGAAGCTAAAAGGAAAGATGAACATGAACTCAAAAATCTTGTTGATGACATTTCTGCAAAACATTCCGGATTCGGCTTTGACAAGGATTTCATACTTAGATTGCTTTCTGGAGACGGATGCAATGATAATGCTAACTGGGAAAAGCTAGTAAATGAATGGCAGCTCACTCTTGACAGGCATATTGAAAGCGAAAGCAAAGAGCATATCATCAAGCGAAAAGACGACTTCAAAAAGGGGCTAGACATTGTGATGAGACAAGTTGGGACTTACATGAAGTCTCACAATATCATTGAACAACAAGCTATTCAGGCTTGGGACATGATGGACGGACAATGGACCGAGACCGAATTTGAAAGACGACTTAATGTAGTAAAAGTTCAGGATAAATACCCTGAAATAAAAGAGATTGCTGCCTGCATGGGGCGCACTGCCGATTCAAATGGCCGTGATAGACTCACTATTTCATCAGGAACGGCCATGAAGATGGAACATTCGAGCGGAAGCGATATTGAAGGAATAACAGTAGGTAATGATCTCAACTCTTTGTTACCCCTAGAACTTGCTCAATATTGTGATGATGCGATGGGTGATATGTTTATTTATAAATTTCTAACTAAAAGGCTACAGACATTTAGATACAAGAGCGAGATGAGTAAACCTTCACGTAAACTAGGATTTACTCACGCAAGCAGACGCGGTCCAATGATCATCTGTCTTGACACATCTGCTAGTATGTATGGAACTCCACAACGTATCATGGCATCACTGTTAGCTCTACTTGAAGATACGGCCGAAGAACTAAGACGTGATTGTTTTCTTATTGATTTTAGTGTTTCTATACGACCAATTGATCTTATGGCACGAAGACAAAGAAAACGTATGATGGACCTTGGATTTAAGGATAGCAACGATGATAATTTTGCAAAAGGTCAACTACCGTTTATTGGCGGAGGTACAAGTGCAAGAAAATTACTTGACGCAACATTTAATCTTCTTGATGATGAACAAAGTCATTATGTGAATGCGGATGTTCTGTTGGTCAGTGACTTCTTAATACCTATGGTTGGAAATGATTATATCACAAAACTAAAAAATTATCGCCAAACGGGTACTAAGCTATACGGGCTTAGCATCAAATCAGCAGATGACAAAGAATTGAATCTATGGGAACGTATGTTTGACAAGATATATGATATCAGATACAGGCAACTGAGAAAGTATTAAAAAAAGCGGGATATAATCTCACGACCACATCCCGCAGCAAACTTAAACAACCAATAAAGAAATAGATTGGTGTTTTATCTGATGAAGAGTAGCTCCCTATACTTTGGAAGAGTCCAAAGTTCATCGGCAACTACTAGTTCCAACTTATCTATCTCATAACGAATTTCGTCCATTTTAGGTTCCACAGTATCGTGGTAAGCAATGGCCTTATCGTATTCGCTCTCGATTTTGTTAGCAACCTTTCTTGCATTAACCAATTCCTCAACACCAGCTTCGATCTTCTTAGTACGAGTTGCAATCTCCTCAATAATCTTCACATTACGTGAAGAAAGAGTTGTAGCTTTCTCTTTACCAAAGATAGTAATCATGTTTTCTACATTCTTTGCAAGCTGACTCTGATAGTGAGTAGCTACAGGAATAATATGGTTCATGCTAAGGTCGCCCATTACGCGAGCCTCAATCTGAATTTTCTTAGTATAGGTTTCCCATTTAACCTCATTGCGGGCTTCGAGTTCGTTCTCCTGCATTACGTTCATGTCCTCAAACATCTTGATGCTGTCTTTGTCAAGATAGCGTTCAAAGATAACAGGGCAAGACTTTTCGCAATCCAATCCACGTTTTGCAGCTTCTACTACCCACTCGTCACTATATCCGTTTCCATCAAAATGGATAGGCTTTGAAGCAACGATGTCTTCACGAACGATGTCGATAATAGCAGCAATCTTGTCTTCGCCCTTAGCAATAAGTGCATCTACACGCTTCTTGAAATCTGTCAAAGCTTCAGCTACTGCTGTGTTGAGCACAATCATTGCGCTAGCACAGTTTGCCTCACTACCAACAGCACGGAATTCAAAACGGTTTCCTGTGAAGGCAAATGGTGATGTACGGTTACGGTCTGTATTATCAAGCATAATCTCAGGAATCTCTGGGATATCAAGCTTAACACCCTTCTTGCCAGCGACATCAAATAAATCTTTCTTGTCTGACTTTTCAATATGCTCTAGCAAATCACTTAGCTGCTTACCCAAAAAACTTGAGATAATTGCTGGAGGTGCCTCGTTAGCTCCAAGACGATGAGCGTTAGTAGCACTCATAATACTTGCCTTGAGAAGTCCGTTGTGACGATAAACGCCCACTAATGTCTCAACAATGAATACAACAAATCTTAAGTTGTCAATAGGAGTTTTACCAGGACCATGAAGAAGTACGCCTGTGTCTGTGCTAAGACTCCAGTTATTGTGCTTACCACTACCGTTAATTCCGGCAAAAGGTTTTTCGTGGAGCAATACACGGAATCCGTGCTTATGAGCAACTTTCTTCATAAGGCTCATCAACAACATATTATGGTCTACAGCAAGGTTAGTCTCTTCAAAGATTGGAGCGAGTTCAAACTGATTTGGAGCAACTTCATTATGACGTGTCTTACAAGGGATACCAAGTTCCAAAGCCTGAATTTCAAGATCTTTCATGAAACTCTGTACACGCTCAGGGATAGTTCCGAAATAATGGTCATCCATCTGCTGATTCTTTGCAGAATCGTGTCCCATAAGAGTTCTGCCTGTCAACATAAGATCAGGGCGAGCTGCGTATAAGTTCTCGTCTACAAGGAAGTATTCCTGTTCCCATCCAAGGTTACTTGTAACCTTCTTAACTTCTGGGTCGAAATAGTGACAAACCTCTGATGCAGCAGTACTTACAGCACGTAAAGCACGGAGCAAAGGAGCCTTATAGTCAAGAGCCTCACCTGTGTATGATATAAATATAGTAGGTATACAAAGTGTGTCGTCAATAATAAACACTGGTGAAGTTGGATCCCATGCACTATAGCCACGAGCCTCGAAAGTATTTCTGATACCGCCAGATGGAAAAGAAGAAGCATCAGGTTCCTGCTGAGCAAGAAGTTTTCCAGAGAATTCTTCTATCATTCCACCTTTTCCATCATGCTCTATAAAGGCATCGTGCTTTTCAGCTGTGCCCTCTGTTAGAGGCTGAAACCAGTGAGTGTAGTGAGTGACTCCGTTTTCGTCAGCCCACTGCTTCATGCCCTTTGCCACCTCATTGGCAATGGAACGATCAAGGCGTGCGCCGTTGTCGATAACATCTACTAGCTTAGCATAAATGTCAGCAGGTAGATATTTATACATTTTCTGACGATTGAAAACCTTCTTTCCGAAAAACTCAGATGGTCGTTCGGCAGGTGTTGCCACTTCTAGTGGCTTCTTACGTGAAGCTTCAGCTACGGCTTCGAATCTTAGATTTGTCATACGTGTATATATAAATTCAGTGTTTGTGTGATTATATATTCTCTATTTTAAAGTCCATTCAGCTATACGCTTCATGGCTTCCCTGCAGTCTTCACGATCACCGAATGCCGTGAGACGGATATAGCCTTCCCCGCTTGGTCCAAAACCAACACCAGGAGTACAGACTACGCTTGCTCCATAAAGTAACTGCTCAAAGAATTTCCAACTATCTATTCCGTCTGGAGTCTTTATCCAAAGATAAGGAGCATTTATTCCTCCAAAAACTTTGTATCCCAGTCGTGTAAGACTGTCGCGCATTATGTCGGCATTCTCCATATAATAGTCTATTACTTCTTTAACTTGCTTACGACCTTCAGGAGTGTAGATAGCCTCAGCAGCTCGCTGACTGATATAGCTTGTGCCATTGAACTTTGTGCATTGACGACGGTCCCAAATTTGATTGAGACTAGCGCGTCCTGTTCCGTCAAGAGTTGCAGCTGTAAGTTCTTTTGGTACAATCGTGTAACCACATCTTATTCCTGTGAATCCAGCCGTTTTTGAATAACTATGGAATTCCACAGCCACTTTTCTAGCTCCCCGTATCTCATAAATAGAGTGAGGAATAGACTCATCACGAATGTAAGCCTGATATGCAGCATCGTAAAGGATTATAGAATCATTGTGTATTGCATAGTTAACCCATTTACGAAGTTCTTCTTTAGTAAGAACTGTTCCTGTTGGATTATTTGGATAACACAAATATATCATGTCAACACGATGATCTGGAATCTTAGGTATGAAGTTATTGTCAGCAGTGCAAGGAATATATGTAACGTTACTCCATTGATCGTTTTCAAAAACTCCAGCACGTCCAATCATCACGTTTGAATCTATGTAGACAGGATAAACGGGGTCTGTGACTCCAATATTGTTATCCCAACGCAATATTTCCTGAAAGTTTCCAGTATCACTCTTGGCGCCGTCGTTTACAAAAATCTCGTTCATATCAAGATGTATTCCTCTAGGTAGAAAATCATTCTTGATAATTGCCTCACGCAAGAAATCATAACCACGCTCTGGACCATAACCTCTGAAACTGGCTTTCTTTGCCATTTCATCAGTAGCCTTATGCATAGCTTCTATCACAGCCGGACAAAGAGGTTGTGTAACATCACCAATACCTAAACTTATAACTTTCTGCTTAGGGTGTGATACCTTGTAAGCATTTACTTTCTTTGCAATGTCTGCAAATAAATAATTGCCCGGCAATTTTAAAAAATGTTCGTTTATTAATGCCATAATTTATTGTGTTGTTAAGTTTGTTACCTTTGCTATGGAATTTGAATTTCACCTTCAAAAACAATTTCTGCCGGACCTGTCATATAAATATGTCCGTCATCCTCGTTCCATTCTATATTCAACGTTCCTCCATCCATCATAATGTCGACCTTACGGTCTGTCAATCCAGAAATAACCGCCGCGGTAGCTGTTGCGCAAGCACCAGTTCCACAAGCCATTGTTATACCGCTTCCACGTTCCCAGACCCTAGTCCTTAGTATATCCTTGCCCACCAGTTGTGCAAATTCAATATTGCACCTCTGGGGGAAGGCATCATCTCTCTCTAGAATCTTGCCATATTCAGCTATATCAACATCGTTAATATCATCAACAAATATCACGTAATGTGGATTTCCCATAGAAACAAAAACGCCTTCTTTTGCGCCTGGAATTGACGAAAGAGAAGGGTGCTTACCTGTAAACTGCTCTGTCATTGTTGTCATAGGCTCAAGCATGTCTACAGTTACGCTCCCAACCTTGTTTTCATCATTCAGATGCAGGTTAAGAACTATCACGCCAGAAAGTGTTTCTAATTTTATTCTCGTATTTTTGGTAAAACCTTTTTCATATAGATACTTTCCAATACATCTACTGGCGTTGCCACACATCATAGCCTCAGAACCATCTGCATTATAAATGTGCATTGAAAAGTCAGCAGCACTATCTTCGGATGGTCTTCCTATAAGAACCAAGCCATCGCTGCCTATTCCAAAATGAGGCTTACTCCACTCTATTGAAGCCTTGACAGGATTAGGTATCATATCAATAAGAGTATTGACATATATATAATCGTTTTCTGCTCCGTGCATTTTGGTGAAATGGATAGTATTTGCCATTTTGTTACTTTCTTATTTATAAAACTTACTATTTATTTTATTACGCTTGCAAAATTAATACATTTTGATAAAATAACCAAAGCTTTTATATCAAAATAATGTTGTTTTTTAATATAAGTTATAATTTGGAAGCATTTATATTCATTTTTCTTTCGAATTGTAATCATTAGTATGCAATATTGTTAATAATACGATTATTTACAGCCATTAATGTCGCTTTGTAAACAAACAATAGTATTTTAATTACGTTTTGTTCTATATTTGCACTTGAAGTTTACATAATGACAGCATACAGTATTAGTACTTATTATATATACATTAATATAAATTTGAGGATTATGAAGAAAATCGAAGCAATCATCCGCAAAACAAAATTTGAAGATGTTAGAAATGCGTTACTTGAAGCTGGCATTGAATGGTTTTCTTACTATGATGTAAGAGGCGAAGGAAAGATGAGACAAACACATATTTATCGAGGCATTGTTTATGATACAAGTAGCATTGAGCGAGTATTACTAAATATTGTTGTCAGAGAGAAAAATGTAGAGCGCACTATCGAAGCTATTAGAAAAGATTCTTGGACAGGAGAAATCGGAGATGGTCGCATATTTATCATTCCTGTTGACGATACAGTTAGAATACGTACAGGAGAACGCGGAGATATTGCCTTATATAATGCGGAGAACGAAAAGTAAAATAGAGAACACAACACAAACACAAAATTTTCTGTTATGACAACACCACATTTAAGTACATCATTTGATACATTATGGATGCTTTTTGCAGCCATCTTGGTATTTATTATGCAACAGAGATTTGGATTTCCAAGTACTCGTGACCTTGGTCTCGGATGGACCTCTGTATGGACTGTAGTAATAGGCTTCGTAGTCTGTCGGATAAAGCCTAGCTATCATTTAAATGCGCCTATCGAATAAAGATACGCCATAGATTGTAAAAAGATTGTAGTTACCATTTTAAAAATTTAATTATGAAAAAGAATGTAATGTTGGCTATAGCCATACTTATGACAGCCTTTGCTACATCTGCAAAAGCACAGGATACAGTTAGCGGAACGATTAGTGCCGATGTTGTTAACCAATATATCTGGCGTGGTCAAGATTTAGGTGATGTATCTTTGCAACCAACATTGGGCCTCAGCTACAAGGGATTATCACTTTCTGCTTGGGGAAACGTAGGATTGAGTGACAATACAGACACTAAGGAATTTGATTTAACAGCTGCATATACTATTGGTATGTTCCATGCTGGAATTACAGATTATTGGTTCAACACTCCTGTTGACAAGTATTTCAGTTATGCTGCTCACAACACGTCACATGTGTTTGAAGGGAATATTGGCTATAATTTTGGCAAGTTCTCGCTCAACTATTATACCAATTTTGCAGGCAACGATGGATTAAACAAGAGCGGGAAACGAGCTTATTCATCTTATGTTGAAGCAAACATTCCGTTTGATTTAGGTGGACTCAAGTGGAATACTACTATTGGTGCCGTACCTTATGCAACGAGTTTCTATGCTAAGGCTAATGGCTTTGCAGTGACCAATGTCACATTAAGGGCCACCAAAGACATCCGCATGAGTGACAGTTTCACAGTACCTGTATTTGCAGGAATAACAGCTAACCCTAGTAACGAAAAAGCCTATTTTATTTTTGGATTTACATTAAGACCTTAGATTTCCACATATATGCAAATCCCCCGTCCTTCTTGTTAGGGACGAGGGATTTTTTTTGTGCATTTATTGTATAACTTAAGAGTTACTTATTTCTTTTCATCATGCTTGTTTAGATTAAGCAGTCTGTTATATTCTTGTTTGGTTATACGCATAAAGCTTCCATGTTGTGGACCTGTCACACCATTTATATCAACAGGATCGTGGAAGTTACGCATATTTTTGTCAGCTTTACAGATACGATAACGATGTGGACGACTACTGTATTCAACATAAGCCACACGCCACTCATCGCTGCCGATTGGTTGGAATGCACTGCTACCTTCTGTTCTTTTATTACCTTCAAAACTTACATAATCATCTTCTACAGGTTCTCCCCATCCAGAAGTTAATTTGCTAGAAGTTGCTGTATAAATACCAGGCTTACCACCTTCTTTCTTTATCAACATATGATATTTGCCATCTGATGGCAAATAGTTAATGTCGGCATCAATTGTTGCATATCCCCAGTCAAAAAGTATTTTAGGAGTGGTGAGCTTCGTGAAAGTCTTGTCAGCATAGCTATAATACATTCTGTCGTATCCCTCTTCTGGTCTGTTTAGCATAGAGTAATAAATCATATATCCACCCTTTTCGCCATTTTCCCAAGTATAGTTTGGATCCCAGAATATCTGTGGAGCCCATACGCGGTTTATCGTAGACCAATCCTTATAAGTGCTTTTAGCTGTTGCTGAATCACAGAAAATCTGTTGTCCCTTTCTGTAATCAAAAGTGACGCTAGTCCAATGTATAAGATCATCGCTCTTCAGCAAGTCTATACCATAGTTATCCCATTTGTGGCTATTAGCAACACACATATCAGTAGTTACCATAATGTATGATTTCCCGTCAGAAGTACGTGTAATATAGGCATCGCGTGTACCACCCTCAATACGTGCAAGTTGCTTTGAATCGAAAATTGGTTTTCCGCCCATTATATCCTGATAGTTTATACCATCGCGACTTACAGCAAATGCAGTCCACTCTCCCAAGTCACTCATGTGACAATACAGGTAACCATAATCACCCTTTACCTTGTTTTGTGCTACCATCATTGTTGCACTGCAAAAAAGCAGTAATGACAGCAGTAGATTTTTAAAATTCATAGATTTTATTGTTTTTATTTATTGATAGATTTTTATCATGAAACTTTTTTATTTTCATTTTTTCTTGATAACCATATTTCAACACTATTAATAACATTCTGCCACAAAATATAACAGCCAGGGCCAACAGACGACAAGGGATTGAGAAATGCTGTCGCAACCCAAATCGCAAAAGGCGTATTTTTTTGTCCTAAAGCCTGCCCTGCCTCAACTTTTTTATCAAAATAATGACCAATGAAACGTCCTGTAGCAAACTGAATAATACAAAGCATCAGTGACATAAGTGCAATTGAAAGCAAAAACCATAATGAAGTATGTTTCCATGCTTCAACTATGTTCATGGCGGTTGTTCCTGATAATACGACAAGTGAACCACCCCACATATAATAACTTAAATCTTTTATACTTACAACAACCCGATGTAATGGCTTTATACCATGTTTTACAATATACGCTAATACCATAGGAAGTAGCAATACAACACTCACTTTATATAGTATTGAAAAAAATGTAGGTAAGAAATCAAAACTTGCTGACGATTTATTAAGAAGTGGAAAACAGACAGGTATCATCAATGCTGAAATAAAGTTGGATATAAAAGTATATGTCGTCATTTCTTCAAGATTACCACCTAATTTTGCTGTTATCACCGCAGTAGCTGCAGCACATGGTCCTATAATACAAACAAGTATAGCTTCCAACATTATAAGAGCTTCATTATGAAGTTTAAAAGCAACAATAACACCAACTAGAGAAAATACAAATAATATCTGCTGTAAACATATCCAGAAGTGCCATTTAACAGGAAGAAGTTTTCTAAAATCAACCTTACAAAAGATTACAAATAATATTAGGAACATGAAATCTGGTAGTACATTCCCATTATATGGAGCATACCATTTAGCTATTGGAGACAAAAAAGGAACTAAATGAAATATAAAATATAGTATTATTCCTATAACAATCGCTATCGGCAGAGTCCAATTCTTTAAAAATTTAATTACAACCATAATTATTAATTTTCTCGAGAGGCATAATATTTTTTATGCCAATACTGTTATATTATAATGCAAAGATACTTTATTTCCTGATACCTACAAACTGTTGTGCTGCCTTTTTTGTTATTAAATACTAAATCAGAAAATAACAAACATATTTTTCTATCACTATGCTATAAAAAGACAAAGGTGCGATATCAAAATGACATCGCACCTTTTGCCGGATTTGTATTTATGGCATACTTCCTTTTTACATTCCTACGCCTTGACCTACACCGCCAACGCTTATTCCGGTAGATTGCTTTTCCTTTTCACCAAAATCATTAGTGATATTACTCTTATGCTGTCCATATTGCTTATTGCTGTTACCAAACTTCCAAGATGCTGTGAATGAAATCATATGGAGAGGAACTGAGAATTGACTTCTATTTATAAAGTTTGTTCCTGCACTGTATGAAGTAACCTTTAGTTTGCTGCTCATCGGATTCACATATTGTACGCTTAGTGACAATCTGTCTTTAAACAGTTGCTTTGTCAACGAAGTATTTAGGAACTTCATTCCACCACTGTAACCCTGAATGTTGTAATCACGAGTCTTAGCATATAAACCTAAACTCCATTTGATGTTAAGTGGCAAAACCTGTTCCAGACTGGCATAAATGCTACTCTGCCATCCATTGTTGCTACAATTTAGTTCCTTTGAGCGCATATCTCCATAATCTACTGAACCGTTCATCATCAGACTTGACGTTTTGCTTATTGTCCAACGGGCGAACATATTAAAGTTTGTCCATCTGTTCTTTGTATTATTTCTACGTGTCGTGTTAAGCACATTGTCTTTGCCTAAGTCTGTACCAATAAAAGAGTATTCAGCAATCTGATTGTTACAGAAGTTTTGTCCCAGAGTCATGTTCATCATGAATTTTGGACTATACATATTATAAACCAAACTTATAAAATGTGATTTCTCTACGTCTAGATTTGGATTACCATACGATACATAGGTAGGGTCTGAACGATCTCTGTATGGATTAAGATAAGAAATACCAGGGCGGAGTATGTGCAATGAATAATTTACACCAAGATTACTCATCGAAGTCATCGCGTAACTTAAAGTAAATGAAGGTACAAGACATCCATAATCTTTCTTGAAGTTTTTATCTGTCTGTTCTGGATATTT
This sequence comes from Prevotella sp., assembly GCA_018054505.1. Lineage (GTDB taxonomy): Bacteria > Bacteroidota > Bacteroidia > Bacteroidales > Bacteroidaceae > Prevotella. The sequence goes on along the minus strand of JAGPJJ010000044.1, from coordinate 339 downwards.
AATACTTTCCCAGGTATGCTCATATCGCAATCCTGCTTTAGTACTGAATTTTCCCATCGTTGCAACATATTCTGCGTATCCAGCAAGAATAGACTGATCGTTGTTATATTTCACACTGTTATCAGCATTCAACACTTGCTCGTCACCCTTAAAGTTATAATATTTTGAATCAGAATTGTTATGACGATAGATGTATTTTAAACCAGTATTAAGAGTGGTATTCTTTGACAAGGCATTCACGAGGTCCACCTGTACAGTATGTGTACGTCCGTTTGTCTCCAAATCAGAATACATATCCAAATTATCTTGTTTTGGTTCGTATTGATTACGTGAACTTTT
>JAGPJJ010000194.1 GCA_018054505.1 Prevotella sp. | reverse complement strand
AAACATGATATCACAGCTGATGTAACTCCACAAGAGAAAAATTTTCATCTTAGCAAAGATTCTATTGACATGATTAAAGCTAATCCACTAATGGCATTAGATATATATAAATCTTTGAAGACTAAGAAATTTATGAAGTTATTAAATACATTTACAACTAAAGGCAAAATTGACATGGATATAGAAAGTATTATTCATGACAAAAAGTTAAAACTGAATGAAAAAGTGTTATTAATAGGTATGAAGCAAGTTCAACTGAAGGTTCCAAATATGAATATGAATACCCTTAAAAATAAGAATTAACTCGCATCATGTGAAATTTTTCACAGATATAAGCGTTGCTAACTTTACTCGAGAGTGTCATGTAAACTATCATTCTGTTTACATGGCACTCTCAACAGAAATAGCAATATGCTAATTATAAAATATCATCATATCAAGTGAAGCAAGCAATTAAAATTGTACTAACAGCTAAGGAAAAAATATATAGTCGCAACATTGTTCTACAAACGCAACCAGGCGATAAGAAGGCTTTATTACTTTTTTTCCCTTTTTATCCTTAAAAATCCCTTTTTACTTTTACCTTTATGATATTTTGTGTAATTTTGCAAACAAATAAAAAGTAATAGCCGATCGAAGGGAAGATTGGCTCATTTAAACGTTTAAAGAATATGGCATTAAAATGTGGTATTGTAGGCCTACCAAACGTGGGTAAGTCTACATTATTTAACTGTCTGTCTAGTGCTAAGGCACAGTCAGCAAATTTTCCTTTTTGTACAATCGAACCAAACCTTGGTGTAATTACTGTTCCTGATGAGCGACTCACCAAACTTGCAGAAATTATCCACCCAGGACGTATCGTACCAGCAACATGTGAAATTGTTGACATTGCAGGACTCGTAAAAGGAGCTAGCAAAGGCGAAGGACTAGGCAATAAATTCCTTGGCAATATCCGCGAATGTGATGCCATCATACATGTTATCCGTTGCTTTGACGACGACAATATTGTTCGTGAGGGCGGAATGGCTGTAGATCCATTGTCAGATAAAGGAATCATCGATACTGAGTTACAGTTGAAAGACCTTGAAACAATAGACTCACAAATGGCTAAACAGCAAAAAGCTGCAGCAGCCGGCAACAAGGACGCAAAAGTTCTTTGCACTGTGCTTGAAACATACAAGGCAATTCTAGAACAGGGTAAAAATGCACGTGAGGCTACTTTTGAGAGCAAAGATGAGCAACAAGCTGCACATGACTTGTTCCTTCTTACAACAAAGCCTGTACTCTACGTTTGCAATGTTGACGAGACCAGTGCAAAAGACGGCAACAAATACTCAAAACAAGTTGAGGAAATTGCAGCTAAAGAAGGTGCAGAAGCAATGATAATTGCCGCTAAAACTGAGGAGGATATTGCATCTCTTGAAACCTATGAAGACAAGCAAATGTTTCTTGAAGAATTAGGACTTAAGGAAAGTGGTGTAAACCGACTAATCAAGAAGGCTTATCAATTGCTGAACTTACAGACATTCATCACCGCAGGAGAGATGGAAGTAAAGGCCTGGACTTACCACAAGGGATGGAAAGCACCACAGTGTGCCGGAGTTATCCACACAGACTTTGAAAAAGGCTTTATCCGCGCTGAGGTTATCAAATATGAAGACTATATCAAATATGGCACAGAAACAGCCATACGTGAAGCTGGTAAACTTGGTGTCGAAGGTAAGGAATATGAGGTTCAAGATGGCGACATCATGCACTTCAGATTTAACGTATAAACAATCCGAAATCTGCAAAGACTAGGATATCATAAGCTGATATTATGGTTCAATTATTAAACTACATTGTCTGGAATCCCGATATTTACGCCATTCAGATTGGCCATTGGGGTGTGCGCTGGTATTCTTTATGCTGGCTTGCCGGACTTATCGGAGCATATTTTATGGTGAAGTGGCTGTTCAACAACCAGAACATTACAACCATCACCACAACAGTAAAAGGAAAGCAAGTTGAGAAGAATGTCTTTGACCCACTTTTCATTTATTGTTTCCTTGGTATCCTGATTGGTGCCCGATTAGGTCATTGTATATTTTATCAGCCAGATTATTTCCTCACATCAGGTCCGCATTTCATTGAGATGCTACTACCAATACACTTCATGACCGACGGAACCATAAAGTTCACAGGCTATGAAGGATTGGCCAGTCACGGAGGAACACTTGGACTAATGATTGCATTATCGTTATATTGCAAAAACACAGGTGTAAAGATGTGGCAAGTGCTCGACAACATTGCCATTGCAACCCCTATAACAGCGTGCTTTATAAGATTGGGAAACCTCATGAACAGTGAGATTATCGGTAAAGTTACATCTGTGCCATGGGCATTCATCTTTGAGCAAGTTGATAAATACCCACGTCATCCAGGTCAATTATACGAAGCTATTGCGTATGCAGTGTTCTTTTTCATCGGCTGGTACTTTTATCGTGTGGCCAAGAAGAAAGTCGGTACGGGCTTTTATTTCGGTCTCTGCATCACGCTAATATTCACATTCCGTTTCTTTATTGAATACACGAAAGATATTCAAGTTAATTTTGAATCAGGAATGCCAATCAATATGGGACAAATACTTAGTATTCCGTTCGTAATATTGGGAATTTACTGTATGATGAGAGCTAAGAAGTAAGCTTCAACAGCATAAAAAAAGTCCATTGATATAATTCTTATCAATGGACTTTTTCTTGTTATTTATTCAAAGACTTACGCCTTTCCGCGTAATATCTTCTTTATTTCATTCAATTTATTCAAGGCGTCAACTGGTGTCAAATTATTCACGTCAAGACCTAAGATCTCATCACGAATCTGAGTCAACACAGGATCATCGAGTTGAAAGAAACTTAATTCCATATCGCCCGAATGCTCTGCAATCTTAGCTGTATTCGGTTTAGCTGCGCCCCCTACTCCAGCATTGTCAGCTTCCAGTTCCTTCAGTATCACGTTGGCACGCTTAACAATAGAGCGTGGCATACCTGCAATCTCTGCAACATGAATACCAAATGAATGTTCACTGCCTCCACGCATCAACTTGCGAAGGAAAATCACTTTGTTGTCAACCTCCTTCACACTTACATTATAGTTCTTAATGCGAGAGAAATTCTTCTCCATTTCATTAAGTTCATGATAGTGTGTAGCGAAAAGCGTACGCGCACGAGCCTTTGAATGTTCATGTAGATATTCTACAATGGCCCAAGCAATACTAATACCGTCATAGGTACTTGTTCCTCTTCCAAGTTCATCAAACAAGACTAAACTCTTAGAAGAAACATTATTCAGGATATTTGCAGCCTCAGTCATTTCAACCATAAACGTTGATTCACCAAGTGAAATATTATCGCTCGCTCCTACTCTAGTGAAGATTTTATCCACTAGACCTATTTTCGCGCTCTCTGCAGGCACAAAGCATCCTACTTGAGACAAGAGCACGATTAACGC
>JAGPJJ010000193.1 GCA_018054505.1 Prevotella sp. | reverse complement strand
GGACAATGAGTTCATGATCCCTTAGGCTTTCATCAATTTTTGTCCAAATGAAAACATCGCCATCAACATGGATAAATGGTTCCTTTATAGACTGGTAGGCCTTAATTTTTGCCAATGCCCACAAGTTCGGATTATAATGATTCAGGCAGTCAAGAGATACGATTACATCCGTATATGGCAAGTGCAATTTGTTGATAAGAACATCATATCCTTGACTGTCGGTTACCAAAGTAACATCATCATAATAACGTCGTAACTGATTACAACTAATAATCCAGCTCAGATAGTTGAATATAGGTAAAAGCCATCCATAACTATCGGTCAGACTATTCTTGTTGCCGGTCCAAAAACTTTGTATAATTTTCATTTTCTTATTTCTTTATATCAGGCAAGCGATTAGTTTCATTGTTGCTGATGTTTATATCTGCCTTTTTAGCTTTTTGCTTGCCGAAATTATAAGTCAATCCCACACGGAATGAGGTGTTGTCATTGTTTATTCTGTTTCTAAAGACATAATCTTTATATTCAGTTCTGTTATTGCTCTTAGTACCACTAAAGATGTCTTGGGCTTGTATATTCAAAAGAAGTTTGTTCTTAATAATATCAATCTTGCATCCTAAGCCGACACAATCGATGTTTCCAGTGTGAAAGGATTCTTCTATTCCTGGAAGCACATGATAATAGTTCGCATAAAAGTTCAAAACTTTGTAACGGTAACTTAAATTGGCAGAAAAAGATGTATTCAGACTTCGCAAATCTTTGTCATCCAGCTCGTCAACGTAAGATTTTGCTTTAACGTAGAACATAGATACACTTGAATACAAATTGAATTTTCCAAATGAGAAATTATAACTAGCATCTGTACCAAAAGTATTAATGGTAAGACAATTCTTTGGAGAATACTTGGTGAACAAGTCATCCACTACCTGAGTCAGATTCTGTATGGCATCAGATGTGTGATAATAATACAGGTTAAAAGAGAAATTTCCTTTAAACACATAGTTAAACTCCAAATTGTCCATGACCGATGGTGTAAGTCTATCGTTACCTTCGGTGTATGTGTAGGTGTTACGAAAAACACGTGTAGGATTCATATCATTCATAGAAGGTCTGTCAATACGTTTGCTGTAGCTTAAGGCAAAGGAATGATTATCTGAAGGATTGTATGAGATTTCTGCAAATGGGAACCAGTGATCATATTTATTAGAAACGGACAGCCCTTCTAATGTTATTCCATCATCATTGGTGTGTTCATATCGTAAACCAGCTTTGGCGTAAAAAAAGCCAAACATTCGATTGACATCTGCATAGAAGGCTGTTACCGTTTCTTTATATAAAAAACCATTTCTACTTCCAAACTCAGAGACGTTATTGGTCCTGAAATGGGAATATTTTCCACCTAACTCAAAATTTAGCCAAGTAAACGGAAGGTTTAAATCTGCGCTCAGGGTATTGACGATATAGCTATAATCATTATTGCTGTTCGAGAAGTTGTGTGCTGTACTCGAATCAAAATTCTGATTAATTTTGTCAATGACATGGATATAGTTGTAATTTACCGTTACTTTTTTGCCTAAGCTATCAAGTTTCCAGTCCACATAGGGGGAGATTGTCTCCAAACGGTATTTATCGTGATTCGACTCGGAATAAGAATTCGATGGACATGCGTCTGCATTGAAAGTCATCTGCCCCATTTGGTGGGCTTTACTGCGAGAATTATTTAATGTTGCAAAAAATCCCAAATTCAAATCGCCTAATTGGTAATTGCTATTTAGATTCTGACCTAGTATGTCATACCTATTTAAAGTATTGTCGGTCGTAAAGCGCATATAGTCAGGATAAGAATAAGTATTCTGTACTATTTGGCGGCGCTTTTCATTGGAATTATTTATTTTGTATTCAACAGAAAAATTGCCTGAGGAAAAAGACAGTCCAATTCCTTCTTCTGCGCTAAAGTGAGAGCGTTGTGTTAACACCGTGTGGACATTCCCATCAAACCCCACAGGCTTACTCTTTAGAATAATATTGATTACTCCGCAATTGCCTTCTGCATCAAATTCGGCAGAAGGATTGGTTACAAGTTCTATTTTGCTTACATTTTCAGATGGTAAGGTGCGTAGGTACATATCCAAATCTTTACCATCTAAGTTAATGCGATGACCATTAACCAAAACAACTACACCGTTTTTGCCAATAATCTTTATTTCATCACTTGTCGGATCTATACGAGGAATATTATGGAGCATATCTCGCATATTGAAACCACTGGCAAAGGGACTGTTTTGAACAAGATAAACAAGTTTGCCAGCTTTCTGGCTAAATAGTCTGCGCTGAGAGGTAATCATCACCTCATTCAGTGTGTGCTCCTTCACAGTCAACATGATATCGCCCAAATCAACATTGTTGTGTACGTCAATGGTGTCAGCTTTTAATATATCACCTAATTGTCTGTATCTGACGACAAACTTTCCTGACGGTAGAGAGAATGTAAACTTTCCTTGATTATCAGAAAAACCACTGGAGATAGTTTCTCCATCAAGATGACTTACTATTATTTCCGTGGCTTCCAACGGTAAAGAGCCTGCAGCTTTATCAAATAGTCTTCCTGTTAAATTCCATTCTTGAGCAAATGCCATATTATTCGAAATGGATAATGCTATAATAATTATAAACTTTAGTTTCATAATAATGCAATGAGTCCGCTTGAGAAAATTTTCTGCTATCCTTGCATGACTTGGTAACTATAGTTTTTAAAGCCTTAGCCATAGGAAAGAAAAACTCAAGTTTTCTCCTTTTTTAAATGTTATACATATTGCGGAGGTATACAGCCTCTTTCTTTCCATTTGCAAAAGTACTAAAAATGCAGATACGAAGAACTTTTATGTTGATATTTTAAACTGAATTAAACTTATAAACAGCAAAATTATACTTACTTAAACAAAACTGTGTCTTTTATTACAAAAATACGGTTCTAACGTGACTTTTGTCTATTGGTCTTTAGTGTTATCTTTCAAATTCATATTTACATTTTGCACATGAGAATAAAATTAAACTATCATGGTTGAACACAAACGTTATTAAAACAAAAACTGCGATTAGAAAATCCTCACTTTGGGCTGGAATCCTAATCGCAGTGTAGAACATGTATATAATAATACAGTTCTGAGTTCTACTGTGTTTTATTGATAGTTTCATAAGATAGGCTTCACCTCGGCAATTGAAGCAAGCTTCATTGCTCTCGATTTGCACTATCATTGATAACATTGCACGGAACTTGCCCGTGCAAACTTTAAAAGTTAGTTCTCGCATAACCAAGACAGCACAAAGGCAACGCTTACCCTTGGCATTGCATACAGAATTATGAAAAGTCGGATTTGTCTGCCCTTTGTTCCTGAATAGATGACACATTAAATGTCCTTGTTTATGTAATGCTTATGTCAGCTCTTACTCGTAGCCCTTGTTCTGCTTCAGCTTTTTGTTCAGATCCAGAC
>JAGPJJ010000192.1 GCA_018054505.1 Prevotella sp. | reverse complement strand
TAAAGTGCTGGAACGAATCAAAGACAGACTACTTGAAGTATCCAACTATGTAGTGGCCGATGCTTATTTTTCAAAGGCTACTTTCGCCAAAGGGCTAGATTCTATGGGATTTCATCTTGTAAGCAGACTGCGTGACGATGCAAACTTGATGTACATCCATGACGGGCCACCAACGGGAAAAAGAGGTCGGCCAAAAGTTCACGGAGATAAAATTGACTTCAAACATCTTGATTACACTAAAATTCAAGAGATCCAGACAAGTAATGAAGATGGAAAGTTGTATACTCTTATTGCATATTCACAAGCGATGAAAAGAAAAATCAGGCTTGTCATATGGATAAACAAAAAAGGTAAGCATAAGCTCTATTTCTCTACTGATATAAACATGTCAGCAAGAGATGTTATTGATTACTACAGAACAAGATTCCAAATTGAGTTCTGTTATCGTGATGCAAAGCAGTTTACCGGACTCTATCATTCTCAGGCAAGAGACATAAGGAGATTAGATTTTGCTTTCAATGCATCATTCACTGCCATCAATGCCGCTAAGATAATGATGAAAGAGAATAGCATACCATTTTCGATGGAGGCTCTTAAGTCGCTGATATTCAATTCGTATCTGATTGACCGATTTTTTAAGCTGTCTGGGGTTAAGCCGAACAGACGAATAAAAGATAAACTGGTCAAAGAACTCATTGATATAGCGGCTTATCAGGTGGCATGAACTTCTTATAACGAATAATTTTATAACGAACTATTGTTTTAAAACTTTATAATCAATATTATTAAAATATTTTAACTTTGCAATAATTAAACAATTGACAAGCAATTGTCTTTGCACGACGACATAATATACAGATGATGCCCCCATGGAACAGAGAAAAACATGTTTTCAACTAATTGGGCAACAACTTGTTGCCCAATTAAGCCTTCTTGGTTATAATACTCGACTGTATTATTAAGTAGAATGGCTATATATTTCAAAGCCAATTGAACTATTTTTCAATAAAGTACTTATAGCCATAAAGTTTATATACCTGCAATAATCTTTCAAGTCGCTTTCTGAAATCAGGATAGTTCTTCTTATCATATTGCATCCACTGCACCTCTGACAATGCAGCCATTCGTGGCAACACCTGATATTCTGCAAGAGATGGACACACGATGTATTCAGTCCAGAGGTTTCCCTGAACGCCTATAATATGTTTCTTTTCAGCAGCTGTCAAAGAATCAGGAACAGGTTGATAACTATACGTTTTCTCTATATTCAGATTTCCACCAATAAGCAATGGCTCATTCCATGTTTTATCAGTCTGATAATAATCAAAGTAGCAATATGAAACAGGAGTCATAATGGCATCATGACCAAGACGCGAAGCCTTGATTCCGCCCTCTACTCCACGCCATGACATAATCGTGGCACTCTTCTGAACATCACCCTCTAGGATTTCATCCCAACCAATAATTTTACGACCTTTCTGATTTAGATATTTCTCTATTCTTGACACAAGATATCCTTGCAATCTGTTTTCGGCAGTACACTCTTTATCACCTTTAATTCCTAAACTCTTAATCTTTCCTTGACATTTTTCACAAGTAGTCCATCGTGTTTTAGGAGCCTCATCCCCACCAAGATGTATGTATTTAGATGGAAATATATCCATGAGTTCATCCATTACATCCTGTATAAATTGGTAGGTCTTCTCGTTTCCTGCACAAAGGATATCATCAAAAACGCCCCAGTTTCCACTCACCTCATAAGGTCCACCAGTACAACCTAGTTCCGGATAGGCAGAAAGTGCACCAAGCATGTGTCCGGGCATATCAATCTCTGGTATCACCGTGATGTATCTTTCTTTGGCATATTCCACGATTTCACGAGCTTGCTCTTGGGTATAGAAGCCTCCATATTGAGTATCATCATAGAGTGAGGAATTGCGACCTAAAGTAGTATGCTTACGAATTGAACCGATTTTTGTAAGCAAAGGATATTTCTTTATCTCTATTCTCCAACCCTGATCATCCGTGAGGTGCCAGTGAAAAGTATTCATGTTGTGCAATGCCAGCAAATCAATGTATTCCTTGACGAAATCAACAGGAAAGAAATGTCTTGCCACATCCAGCATCATACCACGATAAGCAAAACGAGGCGTATCGCTAATCATTGCTGCCGGCAAAACTACATTTTCAGCATGCTGTATAATCGGCAACGACTTACGTAAAGTCTGAATTCCATAAAACACGCCATTAGCAGTTTTTCCTGATATGATAATATGATGTTTATCAATCTCTATTTTATAAGCTTCGTCACCATTAATCTTTTTATCAATACGTAAGAAGATGTTGCCATCAGATTTAGAAGGACGAGACTTAACCACAAGAGAAAGTCCCACAGACTTATTAATATATTCGGCAAGAAAAGCAGCGTTTCTTTTTAAAAGGCTATCACTATGGACATAAACAATATCAGAAGAAGCGTTCAGGATAAAAGGTTTACCTTCTGTCATCTTAATACTTTGAGGTAGCGGCACTACACGATAGTCAGCCTCAGCATTACCCGCATAGACAGAAGAAACACACATTGAGACTATCATAAAACAAAAGAATGATATAATTCGTTTCATTACGTTCTTACATTAAATTATAAGTTATTGTTTTTAACAACACCAACGGCTTGAAACAGAAGTCGAAGCGATTAATTCACAAATGTAGTCAAAATAGGAATAATGGCAAAAAAAAATAACAAGTTTTTAATTTTAATAAATTACATGCCAAAAATACGAATTTGATATATTACCCAAATATTATAAAAAACTAATAAACTCAAAATGAATAATTAGCGAATTATTTGTATCTTTGCATGCGTTATCACAAAGAAAGATTATGATTAAAGAATCTTCACGCAAATCCACAATAGTGAAAACCAGTTATGTTGGTATCGGAACCAACATATTGCTTGCACTGTTTAAAGCTATAGTGGGACTGGTTGCTAACTCGATAGCCATCGTGCTTGATGCGTTAAACAACTTGACTGACGTGCTGTCTAGCTTGATAACTATCATTGGAGCAAAACTTGCCAATAGACCTGCTGACAAAGGACACCCATACGGACATGGACGAATAGAATATTTCAGCGCAATAATTATTGCCTTTATCGTTCTTGCAGCCGGAATTACATCACTCATTGAATCCACAAAGAAAATCCTTAACCCAGAGCCTTCTCAATATACTTATATTTCTGTATCAATAATTGCCGTTGCAGTGGTAGTTAAAATCGTGCTTGGAAACTACGTATCGAAGATTGGTAAAACAGTAAACTCTCAAGCATTATCGGCTTCAGGTGCAGATGCATCATTCGATGCTGTGATTTCTGCTGCAACTCTGATATCGGCACTGATTATGATGATATGGGGTATATCGGTTGACGCATGGTTGGGTGCTCTGATATCAATCGTTATCATTAAAGCAGGTATAAAAATGGTGATGTCTCCAGTAAACGACCT